>CALRLS020000402.1:0-5391 GCA_943368815.1 Cyanobium sp. NIES-981 | reverse complement strand
AAAAAATAGGTTTCATACCAGATTACCAACCAAAAATTAAAAGACAGGAAATAATAGATATACTTGGTAATTATGAAGGAATGCTTATCAGGAGCAAAACCAAAGTTGACGAAGAACTATTAAAGAATGCCAATCAACTGAAATTTATAGGCAGGGCAGGGGCAGGCATTGATTTAATTGACGAGACTATCGCTGCAGAAAGGGGGATAATAGTCTTTGCCGCCAATGAAGGAAATCGGGTAGCAGTGGCCGAACACGTGATTGGAATGCTATTAGCGCTGATGAACAATCTATTAATTGCAGACCGACAGGTAAGAGAAGGCAAATGGCTGAGAGAAGAAAACCGTGGCTATGAATTGATGGGTAAAACAATAGGAATTATTGGCTATGGCAATAATGGCACCGAAACAGCCAAGAGGTTTTCGGCCTTTGGATGCAAGGTTTTAGCCTATGATAAGTATAAAACCGGTTTTTCTGATGAATACGCAGCAGAAGCCACAATGCAGGATATATTTGATAAGGCTGAAGTATTAAGCCTGCATATCCCACTCACAAAAGAAACTTTGCAATTAGTTAACCGTGAGTTTTTAGATTCATTTGCCAATAATATTTATTTTGCCAATGCATCAAGAGGAGAGATTGTTGTTCTGGATGCTGTTTTAGATGGATTAAATTCCGGTAAGATACGTGGTGCCTGTCTTGATGTGCTTGAAAATGAAAAACTAAGTCAGCTTAGTCCTCAGCAAAAAGAAACTTTTGAGCAATTAATACAGTCTGACAAAGTAATTCTAAGTCCTCATATTGCCGGTTGGACACATGAATCCTATATCCGGATTAATGAGGTATTGATTGAGAAAATCCAGAAAATATATTGAATGCCTGATAAAAACAAACACCTGTAGCGCCTACAGGTGTTTGTTTTTATTGATAACATGCTTCTATTTACGTTTCTTTTTGGAGGTTTCTTCTTCTTCTTCGTCCTCTTCCTCTTCTTCCTCCTCCTCATCTTCCTCTTCTTCCTCCTCCTCTTCATCATCATCTTCTTCCTCTTCGTCCTCTTCGTCCTCTTCCTCTTCTTCCTCCTCATCTTCTTCCTCTTCGTCCTCGTCCTCTTCTTCCTCTTCGTCCTCTTCTTCTTCTTCCTCCTCTTCCTCTTCCTCATCCTCTTCTTCTTCCTCCTCATATTCTTCACCAGCTAATTCTTCTTCTTCTTCCTCTTCTAATTCCTCAGGTTCATCTCCGTAGGTGAAGCTATAATCTTCTTCAATGGCCTCTTTTATACAAAGTTTTTCTAATTCAGCTACAAAATCATCCGGGTTTTCCGTAAGAATCTCAAAACTGCTGATATAGGTATATTCAACATCGTTTTCATCCGCTTCCGAATAATAGTCGAAATAGAAATCCTCTTCGCTCTCAACGTATTTCATACATAACTTCTCAAGCTTGGCAGCAAACTTTTCTGTGTCTTCAACATTAATCCAGAATTCGTTGATGTAGAGCATACCATCAACGGCAAAGTTTGACTCGTCACTCTCATCCCATACACCCTCACTAAAATCAAGGTTTTCGACTGATTGTATTATCCATGAATCGTTTCCGTTGTATTCATTATGGATTACATAATCATAAGGAATATAGCAATAGCCATTATCACCCCAGGTTTTTCCCCATGAATTACGCACAATAAACATACGGTCCGGGTCAGAATACCCAACGCATAGCATTGCATGCCAGCCATGTGTTTCTCTCACATTATCCGATTTTCGGGGCATGGGTACACGCCCTTTGTTTTTATTGGCATCATCAAAAGACTCAAAGGTATTTAAACAAAAGGCAATCGGATAACCCTCCGCCAGAGTGTTCTTCCAAAGGTTGAGGTCCAGTTCAATATATTCGGCATCAACAATTTTAAAATTGCTCCCATGATCATAAGCAGTTTGCTCAGGTTCGTACAAAATCATGGTTTTATCATTTGGCCATAATTCTTCCGCACAGGCTCCATACTCTTTCAACCCTGCAATAGCATTATACATGATAGAACCACAGTCTTTGTCTTGTGAATCATCAAGATACCGGGCATTATAATAGATATATAGTCTACTAACATCACTTGCATTTCCTAAGGTTCTTTTCGCAAGGTATTCATAGGCTCCTGCAAAAGCATTTGCAACACAACTATTACCTACCTGCATTTCAACTTCGGTAAGATGTTCTCGTAAATCAACTTTAGATGGCAGTTTGTCATATTTACCTGCTGTTTTTTTCTTTACATCCGCAGGGATTGCGCCGGCTCTATAGCCGCCTATTCTATTTTCCATTTTTTTAGGGGGAGTGCTTAGGTACTGATGAATAATATCACTTAAAATTTCTCCAAAAATAGTATTTTGCGCTGATATGCGAATGTTTTGGAGATTAAAAATTGTAGGTAGAAAAATCCGGAGAGCCAATGTCCGGAAATATATTGGACAGGGTTTATGCAAACAATTGCAGGTATTGATTTTCTTTTGAGCGCATTAGTTTTTCTTCTTCGTCGGTCTTATCAAAATAACCGCAAAGATGCAGTATACCGTGTACCAATACGCGTTTCAGTTCATAGTCATCACTCACCTGAAACGTTCCGGCATTGTCTTTTACACGGTCTATACTGATAAAAATATCACCCTCAATTAATGCCTCATCTTCCGAATTATCAAAGGTTATAATATCTGTCAGGTAATCATGTTCAAGGTATTCTACATTGATTTTCAACAGATAATCATCAGAGCAAAAGACATAGTTCAAATCACCTAAAATAAAGCCCTCATTAACAACGACACTTTTAAGCCAGTTTTTTATCTTTTGCTTTTGCTGAATTTTAAAATCAATATCTTCAATGTGAAAATTTATCATATTCTCTAGCTCTTAATCAAAGATTTTCGTTTATCCAGTGTCATCAGAAAGGCAGGTAATAATACCAGATTCGAAACCATACCCATCAGCAGGGTAATTGAAACCAGTGTACCAAGAAAGACAGTCCCTTTAAAATTAGATGCCACAAAAATACCAAAGCCAAAGAAGAGTATAATGCCTGTATAGAACATACTGATACCTGTATACATAATTGTTTCGGTAATAGCCCGGGAAACCGTCATATTCCTGTTAACAATCTCATCTTTATACTTGGTCAGGAAATAAATAGTTCCGTCGGAGGATATACCGAAGGCAATGCTAAAAACCAGTGTAGTAGTGGGTTTCAGAGGAATACCCAGATAGCCCATCACACCTGCGGTAATAATCAGGGGGATGATACTTGGTAAGGTAGAAATCAATATCATCCGCACATCAAAGAACTGTGTAGCCATTACCAAACATACCAATACAATGGCCAGAGCGGTACTTTCAACCAGATTTTTTAAGAGATAATTATTCCCTTTCATAAATACGACTCCATTTCCGGTAAGCTTCGCTTCAATCTGAGCCTCTTTTGGTAACCATGCCCCGGCTTCGCGGTCGTAATTAAAAATGGTATCGATTTTAGGTTGTAGCATATCTACCAGCTCTCTTATTCTCACGGTTCCGGCATCGGCACACTGAAAACTGATACGGGTATATTGTTTAGTGCTGTCAATAAACGAAGCAAAAAGGTTTTCTTTACCTTTTATACTTCCGGCATAATCGGCCAGTTTTTGCAGTTCTAATGCTCCCGGTAACTGATAGTATTTTTCAGCGCCACCTCTGTATCCCTGATAAACAAATTTGATGGCTTCTACTACCGAAATAGGATTGGTAAACTCTTTATGTTTAGCAAACTCTCTTTGCATCAATTTGATTTTATTCAGAATCTGCGGATTCAGTACGCCGTTCTCTCTTTTGGTATCTATTACCACCTCAAAAGGCACAACACCATGAAAATGTTTTTCGATAAATTTCAAATCGGCATAAATAGGGTCTTTTTGGGGTAAATCATCCACCACATAGCCAACGGCCTTTAATTTGCTCATGCCGAAGGCAGAAACTACCAACAAAATGCCAATGAATATATAAAGAGTCGTCCGTTTTGTATGAACGAGCTTATTCACAAATTTCAGAAAGGCAGTGATGTATTTATTGTCGAGATGCCTTACGTTTTTAGCGCTTGGTGGCGAGCTATAACTCAACAAAATAGAAATCAATATCAACGATACCGCCCATGTTGCCATGATACAAATGGCCGATACAAGGCCGAATTCCAACAATAAGGGGCTACCCGTAAAGTAAAAAACAAAGAAGCCGATAGATGTGGTGACATTGGCCAGAAAGGTGGTCTTACCGATTTTCTCAATGGCTACCGACAAAGCCCGCATTTTATCACCATGTTTCAGGAATTCTTCCTGATACTTATTGACTAAGAAAATAGTATTAGGTATACCAATCACAATAATTAATGGCGGAATAAGCCCCAAGAGGATGGTAATTTTATAACCTAATAAAACAATGATACCAACCGACCACACAACTGAAATCATAACCAACAAGGCTGTGAACAAGGCAGTGCGAATAGAACGGAAGAAAAGGAAGAGAATACCGATTGTAACCAGAAATGCCAGAAACATGAACTTGATCATTTCGGCGCTTACTTTCGAAATGAAGTTGGTCCGGATAAAAGGCATCCCAGAAAAATGAACATCAATATTGTTTTTCTTGCCAAATTCTCTGGCTTCTGCTTCTATTTCTTTTGTGATGGTAATTCTGCCTTTGCTGTTGAGTTTTGCCTGGTCGAAGGTAATGGCCATTAAATGTGCGTTTCCCTCTGTGCTATACACAAAACCCCGATAAAAAGGAAAACGCTCTATTTTTTTTCTGATTGAATCAACTTCTGCCTGACTTTTGGGTTTCTGTGCAATAATTGACCGGAAATCAAAGCGCATCAAGCTATCGTTTCTTACTATTTCAAACAGATTGGCATTAGATACGACGTTTTTTATGCCCTCAATGCTTTTGACAGATTTGGTAAGATCATACCATTGATTAAAAACCGGGAGATCATAAATTTTATCAGACTCAATAGCAATCACCATTACATTACCGTCTTCGCCGAAACGCTTCTTGAAATCTTCGTATAATTGATAATTGTCGTCAGTTTGGGGTAGAATTCTTGCCAACTCATAAGACATCTGTATCTGAGATGCCATATAAGCCATAACGGCTGTCATCAGGGTTAAAAACACAAGCCAGCTTCGACGATTCCTTAAAATAATTTTCGCAATATTATACCAGAACATATTTGGTGTTTAGGCGTTTGAGCATGTTTAAAAATTATGATTCGACCTACAAAGCACATCTTTTTCTGCTATACTGCGTTGCATTTTTTCGATGTAGCTGCTGGCTACATCTGCAAAATGCGCCTTGTCTATCTGAAAAATATGCACTTTT
>CALRLS020000401.1:0-5396 GCA_943368815.1 Cyanobium sp. NIES-981 | reverse complement strand
CAACTTTAGAGCTCGAAGAGCACATAAAAACGGAATTAGAAGAAAATCCGGTATTAGAAGAAGTAAGTGCAAGTGACGACAGCAATGATACTGATGATTTTGACAAGGATGACAAAGACTTACTTCAAGGTAATAATTCTGATTATCTTGATTGGGATGAATATGACGATGATACCCCCAGCTACAAAACTCAGCTGAATAATTATAGCAGTGACGATGACCTATATTCTGCACCTATTATACAGCAAATATCATGGCGAGATGATTTAAAAGAGCAATTGCATGTATTGGCATTAAACGAACGCCAGCAATTGTTAGGTGATTTCATTATTGACTCTCTGGACGAACACGGGTTTCTGAAATATGATGCCGAAGCCATAGCCGATGACGTTTCTTTTACCAACAATCTTTTTGTTGATGTACCGGACGTAGAAGAAATGATTAAAATAATCCGTCAGTTAGACCCCCTTGGTATCGGAGCCACAAATCTGCAGGAGTGCTTGTTAATTCAATTAGACCGCAAGAGAGAAGAAGGCCACGATGTGGCATTAGCCTATGATATTGTACAGAATAATCTGGACGACCTGGCCGTGCGCAACTATGAGAAAATCATGCGCTCACGTGAAATATGTACAGACAAGCTCAAAGAGGCCGTAAGTTTGATTACTTCGCTGAACGCCAAGCCTATTTCAGAAGAAAACACAAGTTCAATCCTCGTAAAAGACAATATTATACCCGATTACCTTATTTATTTCGATGATAATAAAATTGAGGTTTCATTGAACAGTAATCAGATTCCGCCATTAAAAGTCAATAACTCGTTTCAGGAATTATTACAAGGCACTGCAGATAAAGCCACTACGCATTATATCCACACAAAAGTTTCAGCGGCTAACTGGTTGATTGAAGCGATACAGCAACGAGAAACCACAATGCTCAAAACCATGCGTACGCTGGTAAAATTACAGGAAGATTTTTTTAAAAACGGAAGTATTCAGAAGTTGAAACCTATGACCCTGAAAGATGTGGCCGAAATAATAGGTATGGATATTTCGACAGTATCAAGAGTAACCAGTGGTAAATATGCACAGACTCCCTTTGGTACTATTCATTTAAAGGACTTATTTTCGGGTGGTATTTTTACAGATTCCGGCATCGAGGTATCTAACCGGGAGATTCAACAAACATTGGCTACTTTGATTGCCGATGAAGATAAAAACGCCCCATTGAATGATTTTCAGTTAGCCGATTTATTAGCACAAAAAGGATACCCCATTGCAAGACGCACAGTGGCAAAATATCGCGACCACCTGGGTATTCAGTCGGCACCATTAAGGCGTGTTTTATAATCTGTCTCATTTTATTAAATAATTTAAACCAACCTATATATATCTATGCAACGTATCCTTGTTATTGATGATGACACTGATATTTGTCTTTTGCTTCGTCGTTTTTTAAGTAAAAACGGCTATGAGGTAGCTATTGCTCAAAGTGGACAAACTGGTCTGAGTTTATTAGAAGAATTTTCTCCTGACCTGGTCATGACTGACTTCCGTTTAGGAGATTTAGATGGAGGGCAAATCCTTAGAAAGATAAAAGAACGTTTCCCGGAGGTTCCGGTACTGATTATTACAGGCTATTCTGATATCAAGATTGCCATTGACGTAATGAAACAGGGAGCCTTTGACTATATAACCAAGCCTCTTTTTCCGGACGAAATTCTGCTTACAATTAAGAAAGCCTTGAGCGGAGAAAAGCCTGACGGCAGTATGCAGACGCATGAGAAAGATACAGCCGCTACTAAATCCACCAGTAAATCTTCCAGACCAAAAGCCGATTCTTATATTTTCGGTAATGGTCCTGAGTCCAAAAATCTCTATCGTCAGATAGACCTCGTGGCGCCTACCAACTATAGTGTGATTATTTATGGCGAAAGTGGCTCAGGTAAAGAATCTATAGCACAGGAAATACACAAAAGAAGCAAAAGAGCTAATGGCCCTTTTATAGCAATGGACTGTGGGGCTATCTCGAAAGAACTGGCAGCCAGTGAGATGTTCGGGCATGAAAAAGGCTCATTTACCGGTGCATTAAATCAGAAAATAGGACACTTTGAAATGGCTAATGGTGGGACACTCTTTTTAGATGAAGTGGCTAATCTGCCTTATGATGTACAGGTGGCTTTGCTTCGGGTAGTGCAGGAAAGAAAACTGCGCCGTATTGGTGGCAGTAAAGAAATATCGGTAGATGTAAGAATTCTGGTGGCATCGAACGAACGCCTGATGGAATCCTGCAGGAAAGGTAAATTCAGAGAAGATTTATACCATCGTTTCAATGAATTCAGCCTGGATGTGCCACCATTAAGAGACCGCAAGTCAGACATTCTGGAGTTTGCCCAATTTTTCCTCGACACCACCAATGCTGAATTAGGAAAAGAAGTAAAAGGTTTTGAAGAAGATGTAAAGTCAGCGTTTTTGAGTTATCCCTGGTATGGTAATTTACGTGAAATGCGCAACGTAGTAAAACGCTCTACCCTGCTTTCAGATGGAGAATACATAGAATCCAAATCTTTACCGTTTGAAATTATCAATTATTCCAGATTATTATTTTCAGAGCCGACTCAACCCGTTATCAGTGAAGACATAGTGCCAAAACAGGAAGAGCCTGCTAAACCTAATCTGAAATCTGCTGCATTGGATGCAGAATACGAAATGATTTTACAGGTACTTAAACAGGTGAATTATAATAAAAGTAAAGCAGCCCAGGTATTGAGTATTGACAGAAAAACACTTTATAATAAAATGAAGAGCTATAATCTTTAGTTTATGTATGGCTAACTTCTATACAAAAAACTTACAGATTCGATATTTAAACCCATATATAAAAGTAAGAAGAATTTATTCATGAGTAATCAGCATTTGCCTGAGCACTTTAATACCTACGCAACAATGATTCAAATACAAAAAGACAAAAAAAGCATTGTGATTTTAATGGCTGATGATGACCCGGACGACAGAGTTATGACCAAAGAAGCCTTAGAAGAAAATTTTCTATTAAACGAGCTTCGTTTTGTGGAAGATGGTGCAGAATTAATGGACTATTTGAAACGAAGAGGGAAATACAGTAATCCGGAAATTTCGCCTCGGCCGGGAGTGATTTTACTTGATTTGAATATGCCTAAAAAGGACGGACGTGAGTGCCTGAAAGAAATAAAATCTGATGACGAATTGAAAAGTATACCAGTAATTGTTCTTACTACCTCTAAAGCTGAAGAAGACATTTTACGTAGCTATGATTTAGGCGTAAATAGTTTTGTGACCAAGCCGGTTACATTTTTTGAATTGGTGGAAGTAATGAAAAATCTTGGGAATTACTGGTTTGATATTGTTCAGTTACCAAAATATAACACATGAAAGATCTCGACATAATCAGGGTTTTAATCGTGGATGATGATGAAGATGACTTTTTCCTGACGAGCGATTACCTAAATGACATACGAGGCAAAAAATTTGCTATTGATTGGGCGAAAAACTTTGATGAGGCAGTAGCGAAACTGATTTCATGTGAATACGATATTTGTTTTTTCGATTTCCTCTTAGGTGCTAAGACAGGTCTTGATTTACTGAAAAGAACTATTCAGGAGGGTTGTCAAAGTCCGGTTATTTTGCTTACAGGCAAAGGCGACCATAAAATAGACATGGAAGCTATGAGGCTGGGTGCAGTAGATTATCTGATAAAAAGCGAACTGGACTCTGAAAAACTCGAACGCTGTATCAGGTACTCGCTTGAACGTGCCGATACCCTCAAAACACTTCGTGAAAGCGAGCAGCAATACCGAACCATATTCAACCATGTGCGGCAGGGCATTATCGTTACACAGCCCAAAGACGGCAGTTTTATCTATTATAACCCGGCTACTTTAGAAATGCTTGGCTATGAAGCCGAAGAACTCAATAATATGAGTACCGCAAAAATCTTCGAAAAGCCGGATGTATGGCATTTGTTTAATGAGAAGCTAGAAGAAAAAGGCAATATTGATAAATTTGAAGCAATTTTTCTTACCAAAAACGGAGAGAAAAAGATTTGCCTTATTGATGCCCAGAAGCAAAAAAACAGTGAAGGAAAAGAATCTTTTTTAAGTATTATTCATGACGTGACGGCGCAAAGAAAAGCTGAACGCGAGGCCATGATGATGGAGAAAATGGCTGCCACCGGGCGTTTGGTTCGTACGCTTGCGCATGAAGTACGCAACCCATTGACAAACATTCACTTATCTGTGGAGCAACTGGAAAGTGAGATACAGGATGAAGACAATAAATTATTTTTAGGCATCATAAAACGTAATGGCCAACGCATCAACGATTTGATAACAGAATTACTCAATAACTCCAAGCCATCTGAGCTGGCATTCAGCAAAATATCGCTGCACCAGATTTTAGACGAAACCCTTGAACAGGCCATAGACCGAATTAATCTGAAAAATATTACTTTAGAAAAACTATACGGTGAAGACATTCTGTTGAATCTTGACAGAAACAAGATAAAAATTGCTTTCCTGAATATCATTATCAATGCCGTGGAAGCAATGGAAGAGGGCAAGGGCCAGTTGATAATCAAAAGTTATATGGCCAATAATTATTGCTATATCTCCATTAAGGATAACGGTACCGGCATCAGTCCTGAAAACATGAGTCGTTTGTTTGAACCTTATTTCACCGCCAAAAACAATGGTATTGGCTTAGGTCTCGCCGCTACATTGAATATCATCCAATCGCACAAAGCAACCGTTGATGTTAATTCTGAAGTAGGTAAGGGAACAGAGTTTATTATTACTTTTTTGTTGAATTGAGAATTGTAACTCTTTTAGATACACCAGATAAGCTTTTGTCTGGTGATTTGTGGATAGTCTATTCTTCAATAGATTTCGGGTCTTTTTTGTACCATAATAAAAATTTATTCAGTTATCGTTAGTGAACTAAACTGAATACTTTATAAAAAGAGACCACCCAATAATACATGATTTATTGGATGTTCATTAAAAAAATAGTACCTAAGTCTGTTAATTCTTCAGACATCCTTTGAGTTGAAAATATACTTCCATTTTCTATCTTTTTTAGAAGTATCCCAATAATCTCTCCTTTTCACAAAATCTTCATATAATATTTCTGGTTTTTCCGAATCACCAAAAAAAATACTATACTCTTTAAAATCTGTTTTATCATTAGCTAATTCAATTGTAAAAAATAAGGGTTCCGTCCATTGTTTTGTAATATTTAATTTCCCCCAAATTATTACCCCCCAAATTGAAATTTCATTCTTTTTTATTTTTACATCTGTGATTAAACTATCATCTATCCATTTTTTCGGACTCCATCCGTCCCCCTTAATTTTTAGTTTTG
>CALRLS020000400.1:0-5431 GCA_943368815.1 Cyanobium sp. NIES-981 | reverse complement strand
TAACGAATAATTCACCTTCAACAAAATAACAATAGGCATCAGTCATATTGAATTTATTCATCCGTATCGACTTAATCTCGGTACCTGTCAAGACCATTCCTGCATCATACTTCTCAAGAAAGAAATACTCAAACCCCGCCTTTTTATTGAATACATCAATCTTTTTTGCAATTTTCTCTTTCATATTTATATACTGTTGGATAGAGTATATAGACTATACTCTTATAAACGAACTTTGTTATAACAAATGCACTAAAATTAAGTGGTCTGTTATCAAAAGCTTTACAAATTTAAAAATAAAAAAAATCCCTGCCTCAAAATTAGTGACAGGGATTCCGACTTACGTGCTTTCCTAATAATCCATGTATAAGCTCTATCTGGATTCGATTCCAATGAGAAGTTTCCAAAAAACTTGTGAAACATCTCCTAGCAAATTTAAATAATTCTGTGATACAAAAAATCTGTCCTCATTTCACACACCTTGCTCCTCTAGTATCTGTATCTTTATTTAAACTTTGCGTGTATTACTGTTAAGTAGCGCAATTTATGGTATAAAACATGAAAACGCAATTAAAATGAAATTTTTCTTACAATAATAACAGAGAAAAATATTTGTTAAATCTGTTTTTTCATGCTTTCACAACGTTGAAACTAACACGCCAAAACTGTGCCAAGTTCCCGGATAAATTTATTAAAGGGATGTATGTTTTTGTAAAAAACTGATAATCAGATGATTAAATATTTGTATCCTTTTTTAGTGGTATTCTGAATTGGCTTGTAAATTTATTCAAAAAAAAATGTAATTCTTTTATTTTTTTTTGTTATATTTATATTCGTGCCTACAAAAGCCTGAAGTTTTTTGTACAGGAATAAAAGTATATAGAAAAAGAAAACTCTTTTTCTCTTCTCCATACTTCGCTTTTCTATGCTGCTCTTTGGCAAGGCCTTTATGAATAGTTCGCTTCGAACGGTTCACTATGAAATGAACGTAAGTCGCTTAGAATGTGTAATTTAGCGCAGAAACTTTTCATATAGTTTAGTAGTTATTTTATAAGAATCAAATATTAGTAAAAATTGCTTAATTCACCCATTTTTTCTACTGCCAGGCATCAGGAAACAGCCGTATTGGTTGGTCTGATTACGCAGAAACAAAACGCTGAGCGTACATATGATTACCTCAACGAACTAGAGTTTCTGGCTTCTACAGCCGGAGTTATAACAAAAAAAACATTTGTACAGAGACTGGACAGGGCCGACCAGAAGACTTTTGTCGGCAAAGGTAAGCTGGAAGAGATAGAAACATGGATTATTGATAATCCGGTTGATACTATTATTTTCGACGATGATTTGTCGCCCTCTCAGGTACGAAATTTAGAGGCGGCTTTTAAAGAGATAAAAATTCTGGACAGAAGCCTGTTGATTCTGAATATTTTCTCTCAACGTGCCAGAACCGACCAGTCCAAGCGACAGGTAGAGTTGGCCCAGTATCAGTATTTACTGCCACGACTTACCCGTATGTGGACCCACTTAAGCCGCCAGAAAGGGGGTATCGGTATGCGTGGTCCGGGGGAAAAGGAGTTGGAAACCGATAAACGGATAGTGCAGGACAGGATAGCATTCCTGAAAGATAAATTAGAGAAGATAGATAAACAAAGCGCAACCCGTCGCAAAGAACGTAGCCGATTGGTGCGTGTCGCTCTGGTTGGTTATACCAATGTGGGGAAATCTACCCTGATGCAACGTCTGGCAAAAACCGAGGTATTTGCTGAAAATAAATTGTTTGCAACTATTGATTCAACTGTACGAAAAGTAGTATTAGGGAATATTCCTTTTTTATTGACCGATACCGTCGGGTTTATCAGAAAATTGCCTACTTCATTAATTGAATCTTTTAAATCGACCTTAGACGAGATTCGTGAGGCCGATATATTGATGCATGTTGTAGATATTTCGCATCCGGCTTTTGAAGAACAGATAGAAGTAGTCAACTCAACATTGGCAGAAATCGGCGCTGCAGAGAAATCTACAGTCTTAGTGTTTAACAAGTTAGACCTCTTTAAGCCCGAATCGGAAGAGAATCTGGATGAGCATCTGGAAACAATAACAGAAGATGACCTGAAACGTAATCTGGATACACTGAAAAGGAGTTATCTGAAAAAGAATACAGAGAATGTTGTTTTTATTTCAGCCGAACATAAAGAGAATATCAGCGAGTTACGGGACATTTTACTGGATAAAGTGCAGGAAAAACATTTCAAGATTTATCCGAACTGGGATCCTACACTTAATCCATTGTATGAGTGGCAGTAATAATTGTTATTCTATTCTCAATTTTTGTTTCATCACTCAACAAACCAAAAATAAATAAAAAGTATAATAAGGCGGATAGCATATCCACCGCACAATAAAATGGCAAAAAATAAACATAGATCATATTATGACCAACAAAAGGCCGAAATTCTGGCTTTTTTGTCGATCAACACCACACAACCTTATACGCTGCAAGATATTTATGAACATTATGATGTACACAATAAGCAGGAAAAAATGCTTTTTGGTATGGTGATAGAAGATTTGCTGCAGGAAGGTAAGATAAATCAGGTAGAGAAAGGTAAATATACAGTTGATGCAGAGGCTAATGCAGTTGTTGGTCGTCTCGACCACGTGAACGCACGTTTTGGATTCATCAGACATGACGAAAATAAACCGGACATCTGGGTAAGTACCGATGACCTGAATGGGGCAATTGACGGAGATTTAGTAAAAGTGGCAACATTTGGTGAATTCTACCGCAAAGGCGAAAACCCCGAAGGCAAGGTAATTGAGATTGTAGAAAGAGGAAGAAGCGAAATAGTAGGAAAAACACAGATATTCGGCAATTATGCTCTGGTAAAGCCAGACCATAAAAGCCTGTATGAAGATATTTTTATTCCTAAAGATAAAATCAACGGGGCTGTCAAGAACGACCTCGTTATTGTAAAAATTAATACTTATCCCACAAATACGCAACAGGCAGTCGGGGAAATAATTGAAATTTTAGGGCAAGCAGGTGACAATAACGCTGAAATGCACGCCATTTTAGCTGAGTTTGGTCTGCCTATCAAATTCCCGAAAGAAATTGAGGCAGAAGCTGAGGCTATTCCGGAGGCTATTGAAGCTGGTGAGATTAAGAAAAGAAAGGATTTCAGAGAGATTCTTACATTCACGATTGACCCGCATGATGCCAAGGATTTTGACGATGCCCTGAGTTATCGCGAACTTGATAATGGTAATTATGAAATAGGCGTACACATTGCGGATGTAACGCATTATGTAAAATTGGGTACCAGATTAGAAGAAGAGGCGTTGAATCGTGCCACATCTGTTTATCTGGTAGACAGAACTATCCCGATGCTGCCTGAGAAATTATCGAATAATCTGTGTTCGCTTAGGCCGAATGAGGATAAACTGACTTTCTCGGCTGTTTTTGAAATGACACACGATGCGCAGATAGTCAAAGAATGGTTTGGTCGCACGATTATTCACTCCGATAAAAGGTTTAGCTACGAAGAAGCGCAGGAAATTTTAGAGATAGAAGAAGGGCAGATATTAATAGACGAAGTAAGTCCGAGATATATTAAGCCTCTACAGACGCTTAACCACCTTGCAAAAATTCTGAAAAAAGAGCGCTTCAAAAAAGGTGCGATTAACTTCGAAACCAATGAAGTAAAATTCAAATTAGACGAACGTGGCAAACCACTTGGCGTTGTATTAAAGATAAGAAAAGACTCGCATAAACTGATAGAAGAGTTCATGCTGTTAGCCAATAAGAAAGTGGCTGAATTTGTCTTTAATCTGGGCAAGAAGAAGAAAGGCAAGAATACAGAAGAAGAGGGGAGCGATAATCCGGGAAATACAATGGTATACCGGACTCACGAACCGCCAAATTCTGAGAAATTGCTGAATTTTGCCAATTTTGCTGCTCGTTTGGGCTTCACTATCAAAACCGATTCGGAGAAAAGCTTGTCAAGTACCATGAACAAGATGATGGAGGAAGTGGAAGGAACAGGCGTGCAGAATGTATTGGAGCAACTGGCCGTAAGAACAATGTCGAAGGCAAAATATACTACCGAACCTCTGGGGCACTTCGGTTTGGCTTTTGAGCATTATAGTCACTTTACTTCGCCTATCCGTCGTTATCCTGATATGATGGCACATCGATTATTGCAGAATTATCTTGATAAGAAAAAGGCCCCTGATCAGGATGAATACGAAAAGAAATCTAAGCATTCATCAGATCGTGAGAAACTGGCTGCAGAGGCCGAAAGGGCTTCTATCAAATACAAGCAGGTCGAGTTTATGAGTATGCAAGACCATAATGTAATTTTTGACGGGGTGGTAACAGGGGTAACAGACTTTGGCGTTTTTGTTGAAATCACGTCCACTAGCTGTGAAGGTATGGTACGTCTGGCCGATTTGAACGATGATTTTTACGAACTGGATAAAGAGAATTATAGATTAGTAGGTAAGCGTACCGGACGAATCATTACCTTTGGCGAAGGCGTGAAAGTGCGTGTAAAAACTACTGATTTAGAGCGACGGAGCATGGATTTGGAATTGGTAAGTGTGAGTGGCAAAGCCTTTAAATCATCGTCAGGAATGGCTAATAAAAGCAGAGGACGTGATGGTGGTAGAGGTGGTTCATCAAGAAACAATTCTGGCAGAGGTGGTTCAAAAAGAAGTTCAGATAAAAGTGGTTCTAATAAAGATAAAGGCAAAAGGAGAAGATCGAAAGAATAGAAGAGTGTTTGTTTAAAAATTATAATTCGACGAATCCGGTTGCAAATCATCTTTTGAGCCATAGAAAAATTTAGACCTGCTCGTATGTTTTTTTCAAAGCGTGATATTCAGTTTAACCTGTATGAAGTGCTTAACAGTGAAGCACTTACCCAATATTCTTACTTTCAGGACCATAATCGTGAATCATTTGATATGGTGCTGGATGCTGCCCAGCAGATAGCTGAAAAAATGTTGTATCCGCTCCTCACAGAAATGGACAGAAAGGAACCTCAGCTAATTGAAGGCAAAATAAGAGTACACCCGGGTATGAAGCCAATAGTAAAGCAATTCGGGCAGGATGGCTGGATAAATGCAGGGTTTTCGTTTGAAGAAGGAGGGCAGCAATTACCCGCAACCGTACTGAATGCTGCAGGTTTTATCTTTCAGACTGCTAATTATTCAGCAAGCGTTTTTCCTTTTCTGACTACCGGAGCGGCCAACCTGATTCGTAGCTTTGGTTCAGGCGCTTTGATAGAAACTTTCACCCCAAAAATGTATTCCGGCGAGTGGCAGGGTACAATGGCTCTGACCGAACCCAATGCAGGAAGTTCATTATCTGATATTACAACCTCAGCAGAACCCACTAAAAAGGAAGGCGTTTATAAAATCAAAG
>CALRLS020000399.1:0-5454 GCA_943368815.1 Cyanobium sp. NIES-981 | reverse complement strand
AAAAGCTCACATGAATACTGTCGGTCTGTGCCTTTATGACAAGAGGGTGCAGAATCATTAAAATAATAATCAGTTTTTTCATAGCAGGGTTTTATCAGTTGATAGAGATATTTCCAAATGAGTTCTGTATGTTAATTTTAGCGATAGCCGATAGATTATAGGTCGCCGATTTGGCACTATCCGTATTCTGCAGCCATTTAAACCCTTCAGGTATAGATACTTTACCATATTTTGATTCAATATTGAAGCCATAATGCTGCATAGAAACCTTCAGCACAATCTCAGTCTTTTTAGCATTGATGCTCAACGATTTAAGTCCGGCCACCGATTCTATTTCTATTTTACCATATTGGGCATTAATCGTATAAGCACCACTTAGTTGTTGAAAGAACAGTTCTGAACGCTCTGATTTTATGGTAGTCACGCCATTGAAATTTTTGCTGTGTACTTCACCATAATAGGTTTCCAGTCTTGCATTACCCTCTGCTTTTTGCAGGTCAAGCACACAAAATTCTGACTTAATATTTAACTGACTGTATTTGCCCTGTACAATCACTTTCCCGAAACTATTCTGAATACTTACTTTGAGGTTTTCGGGTATATGAATGATATATTTGGCTTTGAAGTTGGAGACAGGTTTCTCCTCAGTATTTTTAATTACAAGATAGTTGCGTAACAGTATTTTGTCAGGTGTTCTGTCAGCAATGTATTTCATTGCCTCCAAATCATTTTTAGCCGTATTCCGGTCAGGGTGCTTGGCAATCAATTCAATTTTAAGCTGTATTTCATCTTTTCCCCAGGTTACAATCTCTATATCTGCTTTTTCTGCTTCTATTACCAGAGTTGGTGTAATCGGGAATGTCTTTTCAATGCTCCTCGTAACTACTTGCAAAGTGGTCTGCGCTTTTGATTGTTGTATCAAAAGCAAACCTAAAAGCAGTGTTTTCAGCAATTGCATATATGTTCTGGTCCGGGTCATTTCCATCAAATGGGTTTATATCAGTGCAATGTCATTGCCATTTTTCTGATAAGGTCAGCTTTTTGTTGCTCAACAGCAGATAATTGCGCCATCAGTTCGGGTTCGGTATTATAGCTGCCGACTGCTTCTTTTAATTGGATACTGGCAGAATTCAAATCTTCTAACTCTGATTTTAATTCTTTAAACTCCGGGTTCTGACATACATAGGTCTGGTCTTTGCAATAGGCTATTATCATTTCATATTGTTTCTGGCTATCGTCAGTAGAACTAAGTACCAACTGCGCATCAAGTTTCTCTTGTGAGTAGCTCATATTAGGTGCCTCCAATCGTTTATATATCACTATACCAGCTATCAATAATAAAGAGGCCGCCATAGAAACCCATCGCCAGATAATTATTTTAGATTTGTGTAGATTCAGCTCCTGGTTAATATTAGTCCATACTTCCTCTGTCGGCTCATATATTGATAGCTGACTGATGGCTTTTTTCATCATATCCTCATTGAGACCTGCCTCAATTTTTTTCCAGACTTCATCAGACGGCTCGTATTGGGGTAATTGATACATAATTTCAACTTTTAAGCATTTCTCTTAATCTCTTTTTTGCGTGAAAAAGCTGCGATTTTGATGTTCCTTCCGATACTCCCAATATATCAGCTGTTTCTTTATGCGTATAACCTTCAATTTCTATCAGGACAAATACGGTACGAAAACCTTCCGGTAAAGCCTGAATGGCTTTTTCGAGATACTCTGCATTGATAGCATCGCCCCAATCAATTGATGTTTCTTCCGGTATCTCCTCTATGAGTTGCCACATTTTCGGTTTTTCTAATTTCCGGTAGGCTTTTCTTACCACAATTGCACGAATCCAGGCGCCCAGGGTGGCATCGCCTCTGAAGCTCTCTAGTTTCCTGAACACATCTAAAAAAGCATCCTGTAGCACATCATTAGCCTCATCGAAGTCATTTGTAAGCCTGTATGCCAAAGTATACATAGCGCGCTTGTAACGATCGTAAAGCGTTCGTTGGGCAAAGCGATTATTCTCTAAGCAGGCTTTAATGAGTTCAGCTTCAGTCATTCAAAAAGGATTAGTGCATCTTTATTATAAAGTGTCGTGAAATCAGGGAGATGGTTGTATGGGTGAAAAATAAATATTTTCAATTCATTGCCTTTACGTATACTAAGGTAAACAAATGAGGCTAATTTTGTCGGAATTATCTGATAGTACTCATCAATAATAACTCATTATAGATTTAATTCTTTCAATTTATGTCAGACCCTCTCTTGCAACTTAAGCAACTGGTTTTTGGTATTAATCCTTTATCCGATGCGGATTGGGATGATTTTTCAAAAATATGGAAACCTTTTTCTGCCAGAAGAAAGGAGATTATTACAAGCATGGGCGAAAGAGAAAGGCATCTGTACTTTGTAATAGAGGGTGTGCAAAGAGTCTATTATTTTGATGAGCAAAACCGCGAAGCAACCCTTGTTTTCACCTATAATCCATCGTTTGGCGGAGTGCTCGATTCGCTATTATTACAAAACGAATCAAGGTATTATTATGAAACACTTACACCTTCTTCTTTCTTGAGAGCGCCTTTTTCAGAATTACAGCTATTGATGCAAAGCAAGCCTGCTATAGAAATACTTATCCGACAGGGCATTACTCATACTTTATCCGGTTTATTGACAAGGTTAGTAGAATTACAATGTTATTCATCAGAAGAACGGTTCATGGAATTAATGCGACGAAGCCCTCATATTTTGCAGTTAGTCCCACATAAATATCTGGCTAATTATCTGGGTATTGATGCTACCAATTTCAGTAAGTTTATCAATAAAATAAAGATTTGACCCCCTGTTTGGCTTAATCTTGGTAAATACCAAGATTTTTATTGTTCAGACCCGCCAATTTTGTACCATAATCTTTATTAAAATCATATGGGCAAGGTCAATAAAATACAATTGCTGGAATCTCTAGAAAACAGATTAGAAAAACATCTGCAAATAGCCATACATACATTTCAGAATCTGAATGAAGCGGCTTTATTACAAATACCCGAAAATGGAGGCTGGAATATTGCTCAATGCTTTGAACACCTCAACAGTTATGGGCGCTACTATCTGCCGCAAATCAAAAATGCGTTTGACAATCATCCTGAGACCTCGTTGAGTACAACTTTCAAAAGTACATGGCTTGGCAGTTATTTCACAAAAATGATGTTGCCTTCAAATACCAAAAAATATAAGGCATTCAAAGACCATATTCCACCAACAAATCCTGATGCTCACGCCGTATTGGCAGAGTTTATTGAACAGCAGGAAACGATACTCATTTATCTTAAACAAGCCAGAAATGCTGATTTAGATAAAATCCGTATCCCGATTTCGATTGCTAAATGGATAAGATTAAAATTGGGCGATGTATTTCAGTTTATGATTGCCCATGACGAAAGGCATATTTTGCAGGCGAAAAGGGTCTTGGCAGGAATTAAGGATTCTCTGAAGGTTTAAGCCAGTGTGTCACGCCTATACGGGTCCGTAAAAGGGCGTGGCACGCTTATTAGTGCAATACTTAGTCAACTTAGCGTACCCCAACTGGAATTAATACTTAATATCCTTCAACATCAATTGAAGTGTCGTTTTATTATTAAAAGTATTTTCTTCAATCTGATAAGCAGCACTGAAATACTTTTGTTCGGTGAGTTTACGGTAATGTTCTTCCACCATACCGAAGCCGACAGCAGTTAAAATAGCGCCTGTTTCTTCTTCAAAAAGCTCTAAGCGCAGGTGCTTTTCTTTCATTATTCTTGGCGTATATTTCAGCGTCAGGTTTTCTGTCACAAAAACCGGTTGCATATTCTCCGGGCCAAAAGGTGCCATTTGATTGATAATACGGAAAAACTTAGGAGATATTTCAGCCAGCTTTATCTTTAAATCAACACTGATTACGGGCGTTAGCTGTTCTTCTGTAATATATTTAGATACGATTCTATCAAATTCTCTTTGGAAAGGCTCAATATTATCAATGCTGACTGTCATACCTGCGGC
The DNA here is from genome assembly GCA_943368815.1 of Cyanobium sp. NIES-981. Lineage (GTDB taxonomy): Bacteria > Bacteroidota > Bacteroidia > Cytophagales > Spirosomataceae > Emticicia. The sequence goes on along the minus strand of CALRLS020000399.1, from coordinate 1,425 downwards.
ATGCTTGTGCCCACCGAATTGTTCTAAGAGATGAGAGCATTCTTCAATGGCGGCATATAAATCAAAACCAGACACTGACCTTGCTGAGCCTGCGGCCATGGTGTCTTTTGTTTTTGTAAAAATGATAGTCGGGCGATAGTATTTTTCTATACACCGGCTTGCTACTATGCCTATAACCCCTTTGTGCCAGTCTTCTCTATATAATACAGTACTCTTGGCAGTATTTACTAACCAGTCATTTCCCTCTATCATAGCCAGCGCCTCCTCCGTTATGCGGGAATCATGACCACGGCGTTCAACATTGTGCTTTTGTATTTGGTTTGCAAAATCAATTGCCTCATCAAAATTGTCAGACAAGAGCAGTTTCACCGCAGCTTTGGCATGTTTGATTCTACCCGCGGCATTGATACGCGGCCCCAGAATAAACACTACGTTTTCAATGGTCATATTGCTGGTGAAGCCTGCAACGTCCTTCAGTGCTTTTAATCCTATTCGTGGGTTTTCATTCAGTTTTTTCAGACCAAAATAAGCGAGAATCCTGTTTTCACCAGTAATAGGTACAATATCAGAAGCAATGCTGACTACACATAAATCAATATAATCATAGAGTTTTTCAAACGCTATGTCGTTTCTTAAGCAATAGGCTTGTAAGAGTTTAAAGCCTACGCCATTACCCGTAAGCTCTTTGTAAGGATACGCACAATCCTTGCGTTTGGGGTCAAGTACGGCTATGGCTTCAGGCAAATGTTCGTCCGGCTCATGGTGGTCGCAGATGATGAAATCAATTCCAAATGTCTCTTTCGCTATCTTTACTTTATCCTGCGCCTTAATACCACAATCTAAACAAATAATCAACGAAACACCTTGTTCGGCAGCCCATTCAATACCTTGTAGAGATACCCCATACCCTTCTGTATAACGATCCGGATTATAATATTCGAGATTGGTATAAAAAGTTGATATGAACCCAAATACCAATGCCACTGCGGTAGTTCCATCTACATCATAATCACCATAAACCATGATTTTCTGATTCTGGTTGATGGCTTCTTCCAAGCGTACAACTGCTTTATCCATATCTGCCATCAGAAATGGGTCGTGCAGGTGTTCCAGTTGTGGGCGAAAGAAGTTTTTTGCCTGATCGAAATCACGTATTCCTCTCTGTACCAACATGTTGGCAAGAGTCTCATCCACACTTAATTCTTTAGATAATGCTTTGGCTACCTCACGGTCAGGTACAGGTTTGTATGACCACCTCTTTTCAGACATTTCGCTCTCGTTATTCGTGTAATTACACTAATGTAATTATAAAGTTCGTACTAATTCTTTTTGTTGCTCCGTCAGCCTGAATCGCTCTCCATAAGTATCTGCCAGACGTTCACATTCACTAAGGAAGGTATCATTTCCTACAAAATCAGGGAAATT
>CALRLS020000398.1:0-5480 GCA_943368815.1 Cyanobium sp. NIES-981 | reverse complement strand
ATAATAATGCGTACTATCTGTTTTTAGGTCGTTGAAGGTTGACACGGCCCTGTCAATACCTGATTTCATAAGCGTAGCTCCGTATTTGCGAGCCAGTGATTTTTTATATTGTATTTTTTTAGGAGTTTTTCCGTTCAGAATATCTAGTGCAGCCCTTATTTTATCGTAGAAGGCATGTCCCTCTATTTCCAGATTTTCATATATAATCACTGTCTGATTTTTGCTCAGGTTTCTATAAAGAAATGTCGATAAACCAAAAAGATGTCCTCCGTGGCTAACAGCCTTGCCTAATTCTTTATCTTCATAAGTCTCCCAACCCAATCCATAAGAACTTTTGCCTAATTGAGTCATTTCAGAACCGAACGGGTCAGAGTGAATCTTGCCGTTATTGAGTTGGGTAGGAGTGAAGGCTTCGTCTAAACTATTCTGGCTGATTAGTTTACCGCTATAAAGAGCCTGGTCATAATTGAGCATATCAGCAGTAGTTGTCATAATATTGTTGTCACCATAAGTACCACCACAGTTATAAGTACAATATTTTATCCCTCCGAATCTGATAGAATCTACGCTTTTAAACTGGTCATCATACCAGCTTACCATTCTGTGATTGACTATTTTATTCGGGTCATTGTCAATTCTATCCATGCGGAGGTAAGTCTGTTGCATATTGGCAGGTTCAAAAATGTTTTTCTTGAGATAAGCGCCGAATGGCATTTTACTTATTTTCTCAACCAACAAGCCCAGTAAGGCAAAATTGGTATTGCAATAGCTCCATTTTTCACCGGGTTTGCAATAAACGCCCTTTCCCCAGCTTTTCAATATGGCAATCACAGACTGATTACGGATAATGCTATCAGGATTAGCATTGGCAACCGATTCATATAATTCTAAGTCCGGCAAACCTGAAGTATGCGAAAGCAGGTGCCTGATAGTAATATCCGGGAATGGGAATTCCGGGAAGTATTTAACGAAAGTATCCTCTAATTTAAGCTTCTTTTTCTCTTTCAATTGCAGAATGGCAACAGAAGTAAAAGTTTTAGATATAGAAGCCAGATTAAAACGGGAATCGACGGTATTTGGTATTTTATTGGTAAAATCAGCATAGCCGAAACCTTTTTGATAGACAATTTTGCCTTTTTCGGCAACTAATATTCCGCCATTAAAATCTCCGTTTTTCACTATTTGTGTAAATAGTGAATCCAGTTTTTGTGCAACCGGGCTTTGGGCTTTTAAAATGACCAAAGTATTGAAAAAAATGATAGTAATAAAAAATAGCTTTTTCATAATTGTTTTTTGATTGTAGAATCACCAGTAAGTAATAGTAAGAGAGACGAAGAAATCCTGTTCGCTCTTCTGAATGTCCAGCGTATATCGGTTTTTATAAATCAGTTCCAGACGTTTTTTAACGTTTTCAAGACCTATACCGTTATTGTCTTTTTCAGGGTCGGTTTCTGATTTGCTGTGTAGTGAATTATGAACCTTGAAATACAATTTAGTGTCATCAGTGGTCAGGGTAATATAAATCCATGAAGGGCTTCGGAAACTGATACCATGCTTAAAGGCATTTTCGATGAATGGATTGAGTAGCATGGGAGCAATAAAAATTTCTCTTTCTGATTGCTGAATATTAACCTTGATTTCGATATTGTCAGTTTCGGCAATACGCATCTGTTGTATCTCAATATAGTTTTGCAGGTATTCTGTTTCTTTGCTAAGCGGAATACGGTCCTGATTATTCTCATTGAGCATAAAGCGCATCATATCACCCAGTTTCTGTATACCATCAGCAGTTTTATCAGCATTTTCTTTGAGGGATACCGAATAAAGTGTGTTTAAGGCATTAAACAAAAAATGAGGGTTTATCTGAGACCTTAAAGTCGATAGCTCTGCTGTTTTTTGTGTAAAAAGCGTGCTTAATTGCAGTTTTTCTTTGAAGAAAACATTACGTAAAAAAGCAAAAATGGCTGAAACAGATACCAGAAGAATGAAAATGATGATTAGTTCGTCTAAACGTAATCTTACTCCGGAGAAACCCCTGGAAACCCAGTAAATCAGGCCTACTGCATTAAAAATTAGGCTACCAATGCCACAAATAGCTAAGAATATGGTGATTCCTATCGAAAATTCTCTAGAACGTACATTAGAGATATAAGGCATTACCCGTGCGCTAAAAACCTTCTGGGCAATAAAAGCAGTCCCGATAAAGATAGCAATGAATACGATATTTTTTAATTCGCTATTCCAGAAACTGATCGGAAGCTGAGCAAATAGGGCAAAAATAAGAATGGATGAGGCCGCAAATGTGACTAGGAAATAATCGAGGTATTGGTAGTTCTTTTCCGGCTCTTCATATAGTTTCGCTTTAATAAAGTAATAGAACTGCATAATCAGTTCGTACAAGCCTATAATAGCCATCAGGGCAATGGTATTACTCAATAAATTAGCTTTGCGGAATAATGAATAAACCTTAAAATTGATGATTTGTCCTGCATTGTCTAATCTGAAGCGCCAGTAAAGCTTAAAATAGTCATAAAAAAATATACTTGCCAGACTAAACAAGGCTGTCAGGAATAAATAAGAGAAGAATAAACTTTGCTCCTGTCCTTTTGATTTCCACCGTGGAAAAGCCAGATAATGAAAGGTAGCCCAGGCCAGAAAAAAGAGGATTCCACCTGCGATGGTCGGTAAAATAGTATTGAGTTCGTGATTATATGTAGCCAGGCTTTGCCAGATGGTATGTATCGACCTTGGTACTCTATCGGCAGAGGCATTTTGAATGGATCGCTCAGCCAGTTCGACATCATTGTCAAACCGGGAGGCAATTTGAAACAAACGACGGGTAATGTACAAGGCAAACGCCAGAAAAATAAACCAGAACTCGTAGCGTCTGAACTTTTGAAATGATTGCATAGCTTTTTCTTAATTTTTCAACAAAGCTATGCCTCAATGATATGTCTATGAGTAGAATGTTATGAAACTACCAAAAAATGTGATGAATTTCTTAAAAACCTATCTTTTTCCGCTCTTCCAACGGTTGGGTCTGTTGAGTTCCGAGACGTAACAAATCACCTAACAGGCGTTGTTGTTCAAATTTTTCTCGCCAATAGTGCGCAGCCAATTGCCATTTCTCGGCCTCAGCTCTTAGTTTTTCGTTTTCCAGTTGAAGTTTTTCTAAACTAAAACCCGTGGGTTGTAATTCAACACCCATCAATTCCAGGATATTTAATTTTAGTAAACTGGCAATTTCGGTTGCCCTTACAATAGTTAATTCGGTTTTATTACGCTCTATATCACCGTATGCTGTGGTTGAAATCCCGAGCATATCGGCCATGTTTTCCTGCGAAAAACCTTTTTGCAGGCGAGCCTGACGAATTTTTTCTCCAATATTTACAGCTTTAGGTTCCATAAGAATCAATCAGAATTAATAGTTGTATCTTGAAAAAGTATAAAAAGCCCTTTAAAGACGTACTAACGATTTTTTGAGGTCAATTTATTCATACACAAGTGCCTAAATAAGCATTAATAAATCGTATCCGATGGTCATATTGACTCATTTATATCGTAAAATCAGAAATTACGATAAAATATCTGAAATTCTGATTACAATTTACTGAAAGAAATGACATCTTTGTATCGAACAAAACGGAAATATAGAAAGTTCTTATAGCGAACTTCAAGCTGTTTTTTCGTGTTGAATAATAAATAAACAACTAATTAAATAGAAGATTGTAAAATGCATTTTGGAGAAGAATTCCGTAAGTATGCTGTAAATCATCTCGGTATGAGTGGTTTGGCACTTGATGATTACATGAAACATAATGTTCAGAACATGACCACGCAAATCATTGAAGAGCGTCCGATGCGTTTCGCTGCTGTTGATGTTTTTACGCGTTTGATTATGGATAGAATTATATTCCTGGGTACTCCGGTAGACGATTATGTTGCCAATGTGGTGGTTGCGCAGTTGTTATTCCTGGAATCGGTTGATGCGAAGAAAGATGTGTTAATGTATATTAATAGCCCGGGTGGTTCTGTATATGCCGGACTGGGTATGTATGATACCATGCAATATGTGCGCCCTGATGTAGCTACTATCTGTACGTCGCTTTCTGCTTCTATGGGAGCGGTATTGCTGGCAGGTGGCGCACCTGGCAAACGTTCAGCTTTACCACATGCCCGTATCATGATTCACCAGCCAAGTGGTGGGGCTCAGGGACAATCACGTGACATGGAGATAACAGTAAAAGAAATCATCAAACTCCGTAAAGAGTTGTATGAAATTCTGTCAAATCATACTGGTAAAACTCTTGAGCAAATTGAGGCAGATTCAGACCGTGACTATTGGATGAAGGCTGAAGAAGCCAAAGCTTATGGCTTGATTGACGAAGTTTTATATCGTGATAAATAAGGTTTAAAACGCAATAAGTAGAGGGACTTCTCCATGCCTTAACAGGTATGGAGAAGTCTTTTTTTTTGTGGTGATTCAGGAAATGATAATATTGGGAAAGTACAATTTCATTCGCTCCTCTAAAGTCTTAAGGCTTGCCATATTTGAGAATATTTATCAGACTAAATCGGGTATACATTGTAAGTATATTCTGACAGATTGTATTAATAAAACTTCAATTGTGCTTCAGAGGAGAACAGTTTTTAATAATCGGGATAGTTTGTATTTTAAGAAATTTTTAAGAAAATTAATTACGTAAGTAATTGATTATTAGTGGTTTAAAAAATATTTCAAAAAAAATTAAGAAATTATTTGGAATATACAAAATAAAATCTGCTATCTTTGCAGTGCAATAAACAAGAACAATTATGTATTCTTTCGGACAAAATATAGCGGAACGCAATAGCATGAGAGTGCTACCGTTGGATACGGATTATAGTTGGGCATTTAGTAAATTCAGGTAGATACAATACACCGAAATATACAAGGCCCGGCATTCTTAGAAAGTCGGGCTTTTTTAATGCACAAAGGTTTTTGTCAGTAAAATTTAAGAATCAAAACTTTAAAGAAATATATTTTCAATGTTCATCAAAAACACATATCAACATCAAACAGTCTCCCTGAATCCGAAACGATTTGAGATGACAATACTATGCCCGATTGGGGATTTAGGTAGTGCGTCTTTTGTGAATTGGAGTGCGGATTTTAGAAATGGGAAACGGTTGAGGTACAAGTATTTATGCACATAGATTTGTTCTGCACAGGAACAACAGCATAAAGCCCGACCTCAGCCACAAACGAGGTCGGGATTTTTGTTTTAGCCCGATTGATTTCAGGAAATTCAAATGAAACGATTATGGGCAAGCATATACCAAAACTAGAACGTCAAAAAAAAATACAAGAAAAGCAGGAGACTGAATTGCTTTTGAATCAAGTCATCAAACAGTCGAATAAATTGAATCGAAGCTTTGCGGTGATTATTAAGGAAGCTATTGAGAACAGAGATAAGTATGAAAACACAAGTAATGACAGA
>CALRLS020000397.1:0-5483 GCA_943368815.1 Cyanobium sp. NIES-981 | reverse complement strand
AAAACTAAGGGCATTAATCGAAAAGAAAAAGCATGAATTACGCACTGAAAAGCAAGCTTTGATTTTGAAACAAAAACTAGCCCGGTATGCTATGAGTAAGGGCTTTGAAGGCGACCTGGTGTGGGATATTATTAATAAATTACCAAAATAATAAAGCCAGCTTTTTGAAAGGCTGGCTTTATTATTTTGTCTTTTTCTGAGTCGTTCTTATTGTTTTGTTAAAACGATTCTGGTTGTCGTAGTTACGCCACCAGCAGTTTCAGATTCTGTCCATGACATCTGATTGCTGCCGCTAAAGCTTAGTTTAATAGATGACTGCGTACCATCATTTTCTGTTAGAATAAGTTGGTCACCTTTTACCTCATATTTAGATGAGGTAATATCACCTACAAAATCATCTGCAGTAGATTGGCAAGCCGCAGGAATAGTACCTGTTACAGTATTATTTGCATTAAAGGTAATAACGATATCCTTAAAGCAAGGTAGAAAAGCTACCAGAATTGGAAATTGGTCTTCTTCAGCCCCACTGCCTTCTTTCATGAAAATGTTGGTGAATTTCCAGCTACCTACTATCTGAGCAGTAGGTGTACCCTCATCTCCATCTTTTTTTGAACAGTTCATCACTGTTAACGATAGAGATGCTAAAGCAAGCAATACGGTAAATTTGCGGATTAAAAAAGAAACTTTCATGAAAATTGTCTTTGGATTAAAAAAATATTAAACTGCCACGAATATACGGGTATACGTTTGTTCCGCAAGAATGTTTTTTGTAAATATAGTTTAATAATTTATCTGGCGGTCGTCAGGTATGTTGTTTGTCTCACTATTATATTCTTCCGTTTCATCTATAATTTCTTGATGTTGTTCTAAATTACTTGTCTATTTGTAGTGTGGAACGATACTAAGAAACTGTTTAAGTTAAATTTTATGAATCAAAATGAACTATTTTTTACAAAGACAAGGCGCTAAAACCGCAGTTTGGCAGAGCCAAATGAGGATTTTAGTAACGCAGTATTTGTGAAAAATAGCCATTTTGAACAAAACAAGATTAACTTAAACAGTTTCTAAGACTCGTTCATTCATTTCTATAAGACACGTAAATCGTATCATTGACATCAAAACATGAAGAAGATCATCATTTTTCTTTTTAGCGCTACAACCTTTCTGATTTCCTGCAATAAAGGCGAAGACCAGTCTACTTCTCCTCAGTATACATCCTTGACCGAAGCAGTGTATGCCTCAGGAAATATATATCCTAAAAACGAATATAAATTAACAGCCAATACCGATGGCTTTCTGGTACGCCAGACGGCATTTGAGGGAGATCTGGTTAATAAGAATCAATTGATTTTTCAACTGGAAAGTATATCTCAGGATGCTCGTCTGGAGGCATCAGGTAATATATTACGCCAGGCAGAAGCTAACTATGGCGAAAACTCGCCGGTGTTGGCAGAACTTAATACTCAATTACGTAACGCACGCACTAAGCTGGCTAATGACTCAATTAATTTTAATCGTTCTAAAGAGTTATTTGACCGTAATGCCACCACCAGAGTAGAATATGAGCGTGCTGAACTGGCTTACCAGACTTCAAAAAATGATGTGAATGCACGGCAAAAAGCTTTTCAGAGAACCAGAAGCCAGCTATACGTGGATTTACAGAATTCTCAATCCAACTTCCGTGTCAATGCCCGAGAGGGAGATAATTTCAGAATCAAAACCTTTGAAGCGGGTAAAATTTATGAGATTTATAAAAAACAGGGCGAATTGGTAAGAAGAGGAGAACAAATAGCCCTGATAGGCGATGCAAACGAGATATATGCACTGTTAGCCATTGATGAAAGCGATTTCGTGAAAGTAAAAATCGGGCAGGAAGTACTGGTGAAAATTGATGTGTATAAAGATAAAGTATTTAAAGCCCGGGTAACGAAGTTATATCCTAAACTGAATAAAGCAGACCAGACTTTCAGAGTAGATGCCGAATTTATGGAAGATAAACCCAATGCATATTATGGTATGACACTGGAAGCTAACATTATTATTTCTCAGAATGCAAAAGTATTGACCATACCTAAAAACTATCTCGTAGGAAACGATTCGGTTTGGGTAGAGGAAAATGGTGATAAAAAGAAAGTCAAAATTACAAAAGGTGTAGAAAACCTTGATCTGGTTGAAGTAAAAGGCGGACTCAATGAGAAATCGCTTATTGTGAGAGGAAACTAGGCGTTGTAGCTATTTAAAATTAATCAGATGAACATAAGAATATCTCTTCAAATAGCAAAAACGCATTTGCTTACAAAAAAAAGGCAGACATTGATTGCTATGCTTGGTGTAACCTTTGGTATTGCCATGTTTATTGTCATGATTTCTTTTATCAAGGGGGTTAATAAATTTCTGGAAGATTCAGCGCTTGATGCTACACCACATGTAAGAATCTATAAGGAAATTACAAGTAATCACCCGAGCCTGATAGAAGAAGTGAACCCCGGGGCTTTTAATGTGATTTACCACCAATTACCTAAAAACGAACTGGCTAATATCAAGAATGGTCTTCAGATTGTAGCCAATATTGAAAAAGATCCTGCAGTTCTGGGCGTTTCTCCACAAATAGGGTCACAGGTTTTTTTTAATAAAGGACCGATTCCGGTGGCTGGTCAGATTGCTGGTGTTGATATTCTGAAAGAGAATAAACTCTATAATATTAAAAGACGGATTAAATCAGGAACTATGGAGGCCTTATTATCAAACCCTAACGGTATTCTGATGGGGAAGCTACTTGCCCGGAACCTGAATGTAAATGTAGGAGATAAGCTGACCATAACCACACCAACCGGAAATCTGAAACTGGTAAAGGTGGTAGGCATTTATGGTTTTGGTATCCAAACAGTTGATGGTGTAAGATGCTATGCCAATATGTCGATGGTGCAGGAGATTTTGCAGAAAGATAAAAGCTACGTGACGGATATTCATATCAAAATGAAAGACTCTCAGGCTGCTATAGATTACGCAAAAGTACTGAAAAATCAATATGGTTATGAAACACAGGATTGGGCAGAAGCAAATTCAGCGTTTATGACAGGCGATAAGATACGTAATGCGATGGTGGTAATCGTTTCAATCACATTATTGGTTGTGGCAGGTTTTGGCATCTATAATATCATGAATATGAACGTGATAAATAAGATGAAGGACATTGCGATTCTGAAAGCCACAGGTTTTGGAGGTAAAGATATTGTTGCAGTATTTCTGATTCAGTCAATCATTATCGGTGTATTAGGTGCTTTTCTAGGGCTTTTTATAGGGTTTTCGTTAAGCTATCTATTATCTGTTACACCTTTCGATGCAGGGGATTATCTGGATGTAAAGACCTTTCCGGTCATTTTCAATATCAAGTATTATATCATGGGTCTGGCTTTCGGCATAATTACAACGATTTTAGCCGGATACATGCCAGCCAGAAAAGCAGCTAAAATAGACCCTGTGGCTATCCTAAGAGGGTAGGGATTGTTCAAAATTTCCCCTCCTTTTTTCAAGGAGGGGTGGCAAAATCCTGATGAAGTCGGATTTTGACGGGGTGGTTAAACACGGGTTTGTGAATTGATTCAAAAGATTTTATAGGCCATACAACCACCTCCCCCTAAAACAATGAAAAATTGTTTTAGGGTACTCCTCCTTGAAAAGGAGGAGAAATTGCACAAGAGGAATTTTATAGGTCGGACAGCCAATGTTGTAGTTAAACAAGGGTTGAATAATAATTAAATAATCGATGGAAGAGCAATTTAATAACCTAAAAATATTAAAGCCTCAACGAAAATATTTGAGAAACAATTCGACATCTGCCGAAGCAACACTTTGGAATCATCTGAAAGGAAGTCAATTAGAAGGAAGAAAGTTCAGACGACAGCACAGCATCCTTTATTATATTCTTGATTTCTATTGTGCGAATGAAAAAATCAATGTCGAGCTTGATGGTCAGCAACATTTTGAGGGAGAAGGGCTTGAAAATGATACCAAGAGAGACGAGTATTTGAAATCATTGAATATTAAAACATTGCGATTTGAAAATAAACAAATTTTTGAAAATATAGATGGGGTTTTGAATGAGATTAAGGCCAGTTTTAAGTCCCGTGTTTAACCACCTCCCCCCTAAAACAATGAAAAATTGTTTTAGGGTACTCCCGAGCGACGTCCGCTCCTTGAAAAGGAGGAGAAATTAAGAAACTAATAATTGAAATTATTTAGTAACCAACAATGAACGTTCTATCAGCTAATCATATAAATAAGTATTTCTACGAACCAGAAAAATTTCAGGTTCTGAAAAACATATCTTTCGAAGCCAAAAAAGGAGAATTTCTTTCTTTAGTCGGGAAGTCAGGCTGTGGGAAATCCACATTGCTTTATATTCTATCTACGATGGATACTGACTATGAAGGAGTATTAGAAATGAACGGAGAAAAGCTCACAGGTAAAACTCAGGACCAACTGGCAGCATTCCGCAATGAGCATTTAGGCTTTGTTTTTCAGTTTCACTTTTTGTTGCCGGAATTTACAGTGCTCCAGAATGTAATGCTTCCAGCCTTGAAATTAGGTAAGTATTCTGCCAAAGAAGTAGAAGAAAGAGCCTATCAGAAACTAAAACTGGTAGATATGGAAGGGTACGCCCGCAAACAATCTTCTAAATTATCAGGGGGGCAGCAACAGAGAGTAGCTATAGCTCGTGCCCTGATTAATGACCCGACTATTATTATGGGTGATGAACCAACGGGAAATCTGGATAAGAAAAATTCGGATATTGTATTTAATATCTTCAAACAGATTGCGCACGAAAACCACCAGACTATTATTACTGTAACCCATGACCCTGATTTTGCCAAAGGGAGTGATAGAATTATTGAGATGTCAGACGGACAAATAATTAAGAGCTGATGGAGAGAAGGAATAAAATAGCAGCCATGGTGGTATTTTGTCTTGTGTGTATTTCCAGTTTTTTCAGGTGGTATGTTTTTGATATTGACAATAAAAGCAACCTGATACTAGCCATTGTTTCGATTTTTGTATTAACAAGCACAATTATTTTCTTTCGAAAACTCTATGCCTATTTCGATAAGGTACTGCCTTATGATTCAGGTATTATTAAGAGACTCGTTTTGCAAATTGTAATTACTTTTATATTTGTCGTTACTATCACTCAGACGATACTTTATTCAATCACTCATTTTTTTAATATAGAAAAAATCAATTATCTTGTAAAAAATGATTTTAACTATTTGGCAAGAATTGCCAGCTTTCTCGCACAGATACTAATTGTTGTGCTACTAAATGTGGCGCATTTTACTTATTATTCTCTGCAACGATGGCGTGAAAGTGCTTTAAAGGCTTCTAATCTCGAAAAAGAGAAATCGCAGGTGCAGTTTGACAATCTTAAAAACCAGTTAAATCCACATTTTTTATTCAATAGCCTTACTTCTCTGGATTCACTGATT
>CALRLS020000396.1:0-5486 GCA_943368815.1 Cyanobium sp. NIES-981 | reverse complement strand
CGAGCCACTACTACTACATCCGGTTTTTGATTCCTGATATAAGTATCTATCCCTTTGATAGTGTCATCTCTATGCAGATTTTTAAAAACAACTGATTTATCTACGAGATGTTTTTTGATTCCTGTAATGATTTCCTCTGACGAAAAAATCTCAGGTTCTAATGCTTCTTGTATATGTACGGCTTTCAGCTTTGCTCCTGTAAGCTCACTAATACTAATCAGCTTATTGATAAGTTCTACCTCATCGCCCTGCAAATCTGTCGCATAAATCATAGATTTGATTTTGTCCGGCTCTATTTTAGCCGGAATGACCCATACAGGGCAGTGGGCGTATTTGACTACATTTAAAGTCTGAGACCCAAATATTTTTTCAAAAACTCCAGAATGGCCTACATTGCCCATCACAATAAAATCAGCTTTTAGCTCCCTGGCTGTATCGACAATTGTGGAACTGACTTCGCCATACGATATTTTTGTCTCACATGCATTAATGGTATAGCTTTCATAAGGAGAACAGACATTTTTTTTGAAGTTTTCCATTTCTGTCTTGGCTGCTGTCCATGTTGACTCTGGTATTGAAATGGTAATAGCGGTATCGGGAATTAGCTGAATTACGTGTAAAAATGTAACTCTGGCATCTATCAGTTGAGACAGAGAAAGAGCAAACGCTGCTCCATATTGTGCTGAAAGGCTAAAGTCTGTGGGTACTAGGATATTTTTCATTTGAAGATTGATTTTAGAATATTGTCAATTTCTTAATCACCAAATCTGCGTATTTTTTATTTAGCATGTAATGATAGATAACAGCAGACAAGCTGACTTAAATCAGATTTCTTCTAAGCAATCTCTTTGAACAGTAAATTTTTATTCGATTCATGAGTAGTAACAGGAATCCACCTTTTGAATAATTTTATCAGAAACCTGAATTAATGCCCTGACCTTTCTCATAGGTATACCTATCTGCTATCATATATTAAACAATCTTAGTAGGGTACTTTTAATGGTAAAATCAAATAGCAGCGATTATGATTGCTAAACAGAATAATATCGTAAGATTGATTACATTGCTTTTTAGTCGCTTGTTACTTTTTACATTTTTTCAGAGTGTAATAGCCTTGTTGATGAATTCGTGGATGGAATCCGAAAAATATTGGCTTCTTACGGCAACGTTAACCAATATTGTTTCCATCATTATACTTGTTATCCTTTTCAGGAAGGAGGGAATGATATATTTATCCCTCTTTCATTTTAATAAAAAATGAGAGAAAAAAAGACATTCGGCTATTTGTTGGACTTGCTTTGTTAAGCATACTATTGGTTCTTGTTCCGAGCTTTATTATTAGTAACTGGTTTTGGGGAAATGGGACATATTACCATGAAATTTTATTTCAACCCATTCCGGTATATATGATATATTTTTTGCTGGTAGCTTTTCCGATTTCAATTGGCTTTGCAGAACTTGCAACTTACTTCGGATATATTATGCCCCGATTGAAACAAAGAATGAACAACGGATGGTTAGCTGTTCTTTTGCCTATCGTTTTTCTCTCTATTCAACATTTCGCTTTACCCTTGGTATTTGATTCGAAATTTATAATGTTCAGAGCTTTGATGTACCTTCCTTTATCAATTATGTTAGGAATTGCCTTAAACAAGAGACCAACATTACTTCCATATTTAAGCGTTTTGCATGTATTGCTTGATGCCATGACAGTTACAATGCTGACTCAGGTGGTATAGCTTATTTTGATGATTTAACTATAGTTCCTCAATAATCTCATTGCAGCAACAATAAATGTCAGCTAAATCTTCCTATACCTCTTAAAGAACCATACTTTAAGCAAATCAGCAGTAATAATATAAACTGCCAGAATTGATACTATAGCCCCAAGGCTAACTAAGGGCAGGGGAACCAAACCAAGGTCATTGGCGAAAGGACTATAGGGAAGCCCTAATGTTACTACTAAACCGATAATACTTAATATAAAAAGATATTTTGCAGGTTGGCTTTTGAAGAAGTTCTTGTGCGTTCTTATAATAAAAAGAATAAAAAGTTCAGAAAGTGATGACTCAATAAACCACCCTGTTTGAAAGGCGCTTTCTTTTACTTTTAACACGAACAAAAGTGTAAGGAAAGTAATAAGGTCAAATATAGAGCTGTGTATGCCGAAAATAACCATATATCTGCTGATTATCTTTAAATTCCATTTACCTGGTTTCTCCAACTGCTCTTTATCAACATTGTCAGAAGCAATGGTGAGATAGGGGAAATCTGTAATAAAATTGGTTAATAGAATTTGTTGTGGAAGCATCGGCAAAAAAGGTAAGATAAGTGAGGCTACCGCCACGCTAAACATATTTCCAAAAGTTGAGCCTGTACTTATATAGATGTATTTGAGTGTATTGGCAAAAGTCTTCCTTCCCTCTTTTATGCCATCTACTACTACCATCAGGTCTTTTTCCATTAATACAAAATCTGCCGCTTCTCTTGCTACATCTACTGCGTTTTCCACCGAAATACCAACATCAGCGGCAGTAATAGCCGATACGTCGTTTATCCCATCTCCAATGTAAGCAACTGTATATGATTTTCGCAGGGCCTGCAGAATCCGCTCTTTCTGCTGGGGCTCTACTTCAGCAAAGATGTGCGTTTGTTTTACTAATAGCTTTAAAGCTTCGGGGCTCGTATTAAAAATTTCCTGTCCGGTTAACACAACCGGGTTGATGATACCGATTTTTGAACCTATAGATTTAGCGACATTTTTATTATCTCCGGTTATGATTTTTAAATCTACCTGAAGCTTTTTCAGTTCATCAATTGTTTCTGTAATACCTATTTTAACCGGGTCTTCAAAGACTATAAATCCTGCAAAAATCATTTCTTTTTCATCATCCATCAGAATGCTTTCTGCAGTAATATTTTTATAACAAATACCAATGACCCTTAGTCCGTCTATGCCAAATTGTTCAAATTTACTTTCAATAGCTGGCTGATAAGAGCTGATAGACTCAATATTCCCATCCGGCAATACAACTTTTGTGCAAATGCTAAGAATCTGCTTAAAAGCACCTTTGCAAATAAGCGTTTTTTCAGCATCAACCTTTACCGCTATACTCAATCTTTTACGGATAAAGTCATAGGGTATTTCACCGATTTTCTCTGCTTCCGGCCTGGTTTCAAAACTTATATTTTTCAAGGCTTCGTCAATCGGGTTGGTATAGCCTGTTTCAAAACTTGCGTTTAAAAAAGCAAGTTTTTTCACTAATGGGCTGTCTTTCTCCCAAGCATCAATCAAACCAACTACTTCTATTGTCCCTTCTGTAATGGTTCCTGTTTTGTCAGTACACAATAAATCTACCTCGCCCAGGTTTTGTATAGAAGCCAATTTCTTTACAATTACTCTTTTCGCTAACATCCGGCTAGCCCCTGCACTCATGGCAATGCTCGTAATGGCCGGAAGTAGTTCCGGCGCCATACCTACGGCCAGGGCTAAGGCAAACAAGGCTGATTCAATGATATTTTTATGAGCCAGTAAATTAACAATCAGGATGAAAAGAGAGAGTATCAAGGTAATTTTCATCAGAAAAAAACCAAAATCTTTTATTCCTTTTTCAAAGGTAGTTTCTACAGTGGCAGAGGCACTCCTGGCGATGCTACCAAAAATAGTATCAGCGCCTGTATTGATTGCTAAAGCTTTAGCACTACCGCTTACTATATTTGCTCCTTCCCAAAGACAATTAGTCCTTTTAGATAATTCAGTATGCTCTTGCAAAGTACCCGGATATTTCCTGACCGGATAAGATTCACCTGTTAAACTGGCTTCATTCACATGCAGTTCGTTAGCCTCCACTACAAGACAGTCTGCTGGTATGATATCTCCGGCTTTTAATATGATTATATCTCCACTCGCTACGTCTTTTGAATTGATTTGCTGTTGCTCACCCTTTCGTAGAACTGTACTTTTAAGCGTAATTATTGATTGTAATTTTTCTACTACTCTATTGGCATTTCTTTCCTGAAAAAAACTTAGCAAGCCAGTAGATAAAACAATAAAAAGAATAATATAAACATCAGAAGTGTCTCCAAGAAAGATAGAGAGTATGGCTGCCCCAATCAGCAGTAAAACTAAAGGGCTTGTAAATTGCTTGATAAAAAGCATAAAAACCTTACCAAAATGAGAGTAAAGATTCTGAGGTTTCCCTGATAGGGGGTGTGACTGACGGGTAGCTATGCTATTTAAACCAAGGTCTGAACTGTTCAGCTGCTCGAACCAATACCCGGTATCGAACGACCAGAAGTTTTTTGTTGGTAAATTTTGCATAGGATTATTCAGAATAAATTAAATGGCGTGTTATACCTGGAGTTTGGTTCTTTTCCTCCATTTAACTATTTCAAACCAGACAACGCTCAGAAATCCTACACCCATGCTAATGAACACCTGAGAGAGATTTAATGCATAAAACTGAAAGAATTTAGCCAATGGGTGTATATAAAGAAGCATCGCCATTAATAAAACCGTAATACTGATAATGAGCAAAACCAGATTGTTTTTATAGCGCAAGGTAGTCAGAAACGAATAGTAAAATGAACGGTTTTCTAAGGTAAGAAATATATTCGCAGCTACAAGTGTAGTAAATACCATAGTGCGGGTAGTCAATTCGTTGAAGCCCTGATGCACGGCATATTGATAAATGACTAGCGTGCCCATAGTTATCATTAACCCTTGTATGATACTCGTGGTTAGTTCTTTCATATTAAAAAAAGTACTCGTAAAAGGACGAGGTTTCTGAATCATGGTATTCTTTTCCATGGGTTCATTTTCGTAGATAATTGAGCAGGTGGGGCCCATTATCAGTTCTAAAAATATAATGTGAACCGGAGAAAAAATATTCGGGTATATCCAACCCAAAGCCAAAGGAAGAAATACTGTGAGAATAATCGGTATGTGAATAGAGATAATGTACTGAATGGCTTTTTTGAGGTTAGCATATATTTTTCTGCCTGTGGCAATGGCATCGACCATTTTTGATAAATCGTCTTCTAATAAAATCAATGAGGCGGCTTGCTTTGCTATCTCAGTTCCTTTTTTACCCATAGCAATGCCAATATGTGCAGCTTTCAATGCAGGTCCGTCATTTACACCGTCGCCTGTCATCGCAACAATTTCATGGTTCTTCTTCAAGGCATTAATGATTCGGAGTTTAGCCTCCGGGAACATCCTCGTATATAGATTGGTTTCCTTCACAATTCCTTGCAAAGCCTCATCAGACAAGAGCATCAGTTCGTCGCCTGTCATACTTTTATCATAACCTTTGAAACCAATCTGCTGGGCAATAGCAGCGGTAGTAGCGGCATTATCGCCTGTAATAATCTTTACCGCTATGCCTGCCCGATAAAAATTCTCTAATACTGCTCTGATATTGTGTTTAGGCGGGTCATAAAAAGAAACAATGCCCTTGAACGTAAATTTAAAATCCTGTTGTTTC
>CALRLS020000395.1:0-5496 GCA_943368815.1 Cyanobium sp. NIES-981 | reverse complement strand
GCGATTCAATGTTACCGTACTCGCTCAACAGAGTACCGTAAACAAAAAGATATTCATTCTCAGTCATTTCTTTGATTTAACTAGATGCTTTTCTGATGTTTCCATAAAAAAGCGTTTGTAACAGTATATTGGATTTGCTATCTCCTAATTCAGCAGCTATTTTAAAACTTTTTTCTGCACTTTCAAAATCTGCTTTTCTAAATTCTAATTCACCGATTAACCTTATCACCGCAGGATTTTTATCTAAATACATTCTTGATGCACGTTTTAGCTCAAAAAGCGATAGATTATAGTCTTCCAGCTGGTAATAACATAAACCCTTCAGGTAAAATGGTTCGGCTAATGAATTATCCAGTCTGATTGATTTTTCGAAATCCGTTAAAGCGGCTTCCCAGTTTTCGAAATGATAATGACATTTGCCCCTGTATAAATAAGCAGTGGAAGACTTCGGGTATTCAATTGCTTCTGCATCAAAATATCTGAAAGCGGCAACAAAGTCAGCTGATTTATAGGCTTCAACACCCTCTTTGAAAATAATTTCGTCGTATTCCTGCGGCGAAACATCATTACCCAATCTGATTCTCAGAAAGATATAAATCAAAAATGGTATGCCAATCAGCAGGGCCTCCATGTCATTATTATTTATTGAGTTCTTCTTGAATTTTCTTAGGTAAATTGCTTACTACAATCTCATACGATTCTGATATCCACTCTTTCAATAAATTATCTTTTACAGTTCCGTCAATCGTAACCGTATTCCAATGGCGCTTATTCATATGATAAGCTCCTGTCACACAGGTATATTCAGCCCTTATTTCTTCATTCTTTTCTGGTGTATTTTTCAGACTGATTCTGAATCGCTCTGAATCCAGACCCGTCAATGCAAACATTTTGCCCATTACCTTATATACCAAAGTGTCTGGCCCGAAAGGTAATTCTTCGGTCACGCCCTTTTTTTCTAAACAATATTCTCTGAACGATTCAATATTCATAGGGTTATCTGCTTGCGCAACGGGTAACCATTATAATTACACAAATTAAAAACATCAGTATCGAAATCTTATTAATTCCGTGCATCATTTTTAAACTGAAACTATGTGGGTATTTCCCATCTTTATCTTTGCGAAAAACTCTGAAAAAGTACGCAAAAACCGGCCCTATTGAAAGAAAGTGTTTAAGTTTTTCTAGCATTGCTTTAATTTTATCACTCGTTTATCAGTTCCAACTCTGCAAGTTCCGGTTCCAACCAACGACCATCTTCTTTAATTAATCCTATTAATTCATTTACTGCGTTATCAGCATGTACTGATTTTTTTACCACATTTTGCCCCCGGTATAAAGCAATTTTATCTTTTCCTATGCCTACGTAGCCATAATCAGCGTCAGCCATTTCGCCCGGACCGTTCACTATACAGCCCATAATTCCGATTTTCACTCCTTTCAGATGGTCTGTATTTTTCCTTATCATAGCAGTTGTTTCCTGCAAATCAAATAAGGTTCTTCCACACGACGGACAACTGATGTATTCAGTTTTACTCATTCTTGTGCGAGCCGCCTGTAAAATTCCGAATGAGGTACTGTTGGCAATAGCAGGATTATCAAAAGATAGAATAATTCCGTCGCCGAAACCGTCTACCAATAATCCACCGCAATCTGTTGCTGCATATAATTGTCCGTCAATTTCGGAAATATTTCGATAATCCCGCTTTAAAACTACAGGATTTTTGATTTTCGAATGAAGCAATTCAAAATACAATTTCCGCAATTCAGGCATTGCTGACTCGTTATTCGTTTCTGCAACTAAAACCACATGCGGATATTGGCGAAGAGTCTCAACAAAATCAGCACTTAAATCTTCAATAGAAATCCGTACAAAATTAATAGACTTGTTAAGCAGGTTCTTTGTTCCGGCATCAACAAACTCATTTGCATTGAATAATGGTATTTTATGATTCCTATCTTCCTGCGCAAACCAGACCTCTGCATCCAAAATCTCTTTCAGCCCGTTAGGTAACATGAAGGGTATAGGTCTTTTACCACTATAAATATAATCAGCACCAATATCATTCATCCGCCATTTATCCGGTAAAGGCAAGTAAAAGTGACCAATTGGTTTTAAATCCTCATGTTTTTCTACCGAAATACCTGAAAAATCGGCAATCACTCTTGGTACATTGAGCCCACCAAAGTTTTCAACCTCAAACGTATCTCTGCGATGATATTGATATGGATTGATTGGGTTGTTTGTGACAGGAGCAATAAACGAAGCTGTCTCTTTTCGATGTGTATATCTGTCAACCAATGCCTTGGCAACAGGTGCTTCAAACTCAGGGTCTTCCGTTAAACTTACTCTGACAGTATCTCCAAGCCCATCTTCCAGAAGCGTACCTATACCCATAGAAGATTTTATTCTACCGTCTTCTCCTTCACCTGCTTCTGTAACTCCGAGATGCAGTGGATAAGGTTTCAATTGCTCAACAGCAAGTCTCTGAACCAGAAGGCGATAAGCCTCAACCATTACCTGTGGGTTCGAGGATTTCATCGAAATTACTATATTAAAATAGTTTTCGTCTTCACATATTCTCAGGAATTCCAGCGCTGATTCCACCATTCCCAATGGGGTATCACCATACCTGCTCAGAATCCTGTCTGAAAGCGACCCATGATTAGTGCCGATTCGCATGGCAGTTCCGTATTCTTTGCAAATCTTCACCAAAGGCAGGAACCTGTCTCTGATTCTGTCCAATTCAGACTGATAGTTCGCTTCTGAATATTCAATGATTTCAAATCGCTTTTTATCCGCATAATTACCCGGATTTATCCGTACTTTTTCTACTATTCTTGCGGCTAATTCAGCTGCATTCGGAGTAAAGTGAATATCCGCAACTAATGGGGTAGTGTAACCTCTGTGGCGCAACTCTTTACGAATATTCTCAAGATTCTGCGCTTCTTTTACACTTGGAGCAGTAATTCTTACAATTTCACAGCCACTCTCAATCATCCGGATGGTCTGCTCTACTGAGCCGATTGTATCCATGGTGTCGATTGTAGTCATTGATTGTACCCGAATCGGATAATCAGAACCTATCCATACATCACCTACCTGTACCTGATTGGTCTTTCTACGTGAGTACTCGGTTAAAGAATTGCAATATTTTTTTTCAGACTCAGACATTCAATGCTTCAATTTTTAATGCAAATATAGAAACTGTTTGACTTAAATCTTATAAAAACTCATCAACATTATCAGTTTCAACACATGAATATAACGTGTTTTATGCAGTAATGGTTGAGTTTTTTGCGATAAATTCGACCTCGTGGATTTTATTTTGTGCGGGAGCCGAAAAACTATATAATAATTGTGATTTTATTATACAAAACTTCAATTTTCCGTGATAATAGACAGAGCTCGGATAGTATATTAAGAAATTGAGAGATTATTGGTAATTTTGTAAAAAAAATAGTTGAATGGTAACAGAAGAAGTAAAACTGCCCGTGATGGAGTCGTTTTATACCCTGCAAGGTGAGGGGTATCATGCAGGAAAGGCGGCATACTTTATTCGTTTGGGTGGTTGCGATGTTGGCTGTGTATGGTGTGATGTGAAAGAATCGTGGGATGCCTCAATTCACCCTAAGTTTAGTATTGACGAAATAGTAAATGAAGCCACTAAATATACAGGACGAATGGCCGTGATAACAGGCGGTGAGCCACTAATGTACGTTCTTGATGAATTGACTATTGCCTTGAAACAGGCCGGATTTCAGACTAATATTGAAACATCAGGTGTTTATCCGATGTCAGGTGTGTGGGATTGGGTGTGTTTCTCTCCTAAAAAATTCAAAGAACCGCATGAGAGTATTTATCATGCAGCAAATGAGTTGAAAGTAATTGTCTATAATAAATCTGATTTTGCATTTGCAGAAAAATATGCTGGTCTGGTCAATGAGGATTGCATGCTGCTTTTACAACCTGAATGGGGTAAGCAAAGCCAGATGCTGCCATTGATAATAGATTATGTAAAGGAAAATCCTCAATGGAAAGTTAGTTTACAGACGCATAAGTTTATGGATATTCCCTGATGCCTCCTGCCTTCTACCAATAAAATTATCCCTGACCGTATATTACTATCGAAGCTTTGGCAATAGTATTGGCATTGATATTAAAGCCAACCACTGCCGGATTGGTGCTTTTATCTAAATCCAGGGTTGTTTTTAAGGCAAAGACAGTAATCAGGTATTGATGAAGCTCTCCAGGAGGTGGACAAGGGCCACCATAGCCATAAGTACTATAATCATTGATACTCTGCGTACATTCTTGCGGTGCAATAGATTTATTAACGTCCCCTGCGTCTGCTTTTAATTCTGTTACATCAGCCGGAATATTAAAAATCAACCAATGCCACCAGCCACTTCCGCTAGGTGCATCTTTATCATAGATTGTCACTGCGAAGCTTTCTGTGCCTTTTGGTGCACCTGACCATGATAATTGAGGCGAAGTATTGTGACCTGTGCAGCCAAAACTATTGAAAAACTCTCTGGCCGTAGCCTGCCCTTTAAGATTATCGCTTTTTAAGGTAAAATTTTGCATTAATGAAGAGGCCTTGTCTGCTTCCATAATATGCGGTTTAAAATTTTAATACTTTGCCATGTGTGCTTCTGATAACCAGAGGCATAAGAACAGATAGGTTGTTTAATAAGGAAATGGCGAGTTCAGACGTTTTTTCTTTACCGAACAATTTTTGTAACTGCCTGCCACGCCAAAGCTGGCTTCTGAAATTACTATTCCAGTTGGATGTATACAATTTTTCTAAGTCTGCCCGGTTTATATCTCCTCTTAAAAATTCTATTACTAATTGGCTTGCCATAAAGCCCGCTCTGATTGCTATAGACATACCATTACCGGCTAATGGTGTAATTAAGCCTGCAGAATCGCCTACCATAATTATACTTTCATGCACCCTGCTTTTGGAAACAAACACAATTTCATTGATTACTTCAGGTTTTTTGAAGAGGAATTCGGCATTTGTGAAAATCTCTTTCAGAAAAGGGTTTTTAAAGAGAATATCCTCTTCCATCTGCCTGATTCCGCTTTTAGTTTTCAGATTAGATGTCAGGCTCAGATAGCAGAGACAATATTTATTATCTTCAATGGCAGAAAGACCACAATAGCCGCCTTTGAAATTGTGCAATGAGATTAAATCTTTCGGGTAATCAAGCGTTATATGATATTTGACCCCTAAATAACTATTTGTTTGCTTCGGGATTGGCCTTTGAATGATTTTATCCACTTTAGCCCTTTTCCCGTACGAACCGATTAATACTCTTGCCTGGTAAGTTTTATTGGTATTGGTATCAACAAAAAATGTGTCGTTTATACGTTGTGTATCGACAGCACTTGCATTTAATTCAAACTCCACACCAAGGCTCACAGCAATTTTATAAAGCTCATAATCAATTGTATAACGACTTATCCCAAAACCACCCATTTGTAAGGGT
>CALRLS020000394.1:0-5509 GCA_943368815.1 Cyanobium sp. NIES-981 | reverse complement strand
AGTCTACAATCTCTGAATTTTCAAAAAACACAACCAAAACCAGGTGATACTGAGCAATGGCTTTCAGATAAGCCAGATTCCGTTTCAGGCTGTTGATTGAATCGAAATTGGTAAAAATGATTAATAAACTTCTCTGCCTTATTTTGAACCGAACAAATTTATACAACTTTTCAAAATCTGATTCCAGAAAATCGGTCGTTAGGTTATACAAGGTGTCATTAATTACACCAAACTGTTTATATTCACTTCTTGCAGGCAGATACGAACAGTTTTTTGAAGAAAAAGTTATTAGTCCGGCCTTATCTTTTACATCCAGTATTGCTTTTGTCAGCGCCACTGAGCCATTAATTGCGTAATCGAGCAATGTTTGCTGTTTAAAGGGCATCTTCATGCTCCTGCCCATATCTAATACCATATAAATATCCTGACTTCTCTCGGCCTGGTATTGATTCAGCATGAGGCGACCCTGTTTGGCGCTTGCCTTCCAGTTGATATGCCGGTAGTTATCGCCACTCACATAATCCTTTATCTGCTCAAACTCAAGACTCTGGCCAATTTTACGGATATGGGTCGTAGCAGTCTCTGAAAAATTATTAACCAACGCACTGATAGGCAATTTTTTAAATTGTTCGAACGATGGATAGCAACTGA
Organism: Cyanobium sp. NIES-981; assembly: GCA_943368815.1. Lineage (GTDB taxonomy): Bacteria > Bacteroidota > Bacteroidia > Cytophagales > Spirosomataceae > Emticicia. Next base: position 4,858 of record CALRLS020000394.1, on the reverse strand, counting down.
TAGAAGAAAAATCATCAAAAGTCATTTTACGCGATACAAAGCCTAAAAACGAGACACTACATAAGATATTCGTATTCTGCCATGTATAAATCCCTCTCTGGGTTGGCCTTACTTCATAAGTTACTTTCTGATTAGCTGATTTTTTGAGCATTATCTCAATTTTCCATATCCGCAATTGCAATAAGTCAGGTAAATCCTCATAGATAGTCAGAGCTAATTCCATCATAGAGTAGTTTCTTATTTGCAGTTCAATCTGATTCATGTCTCCATTACTCAGTCTGTTAGGCAAAATTCTTCTGCTGCTGATTAGCTGCGATTTGCTATAAAGAAGGATAGTCTCAACCAAAACGGCCAGAAAGAGCAGAAACAGCAATAATTGACCTAGTACAAAACTAAGGTTCAGCACCAACCCTAAGCAAAAGAGCGCGATGCAAACCCCTAAGACAATAAATGTTCTGGGTGTAAGATAAAACGATTTAAAGAAATTCATCAGCGTGGAATCTCTACTTTTGAAAACAGGTTATCAAGTACTTCATCTTCATTTACTCCCTCCATTTCAGCCTCCGGAGTCAGGATAACCCTATGGCGTAAGGTTGGTTTTGCCACACTCTTCACATCTTCCGGAATCACAAAATCTCTGCCTGATAAAGCTGCTTTGGCTTTAGAAGCCAGCATCAAAGCGATAGAAGCACGCGGAGAAGCACCGAGTTCAAGCAATTTATAATTTCTTGTTGCCTGAATCAACAGGGTAATATATTTCAGAATATTATCTTCAATAATCACCTGTCTCACAGTCTGGCGTAATTCTTTTAATACATCAATACTCAATACCGGCTGAAGATTGCTTACCACATCATTGTAGGTTTCATAATTGAAGCGTTTCAGCATGAGTACTTCGTCGTCGGGCGATGGGTATCCGATACTTACTTTGAAAAGGAAACGGTCCAATTGCGCCTCGGGTAATCGATAGGTTCCCTCCTGTTCTATCGGGTTTTGCGTGGCAAGCACGATAAAAGGTGTTTCCATCGGATAGGTATTCCCGTCAATGGTTATCTGGCGTTCTTCCATCAACTCAAACAAAGCAGCCTGTGTTTTGGCAGGGGCTCTGTTTATCTCATCTATCAGTACTATATTACCAAAAACAGGTCCACGTTTGTATTCAAAATCCAGGCTTTTTGGGTTAAAAATAGAAGTACCTAATACATCAGATGGCATCAAATCAGGCGTGAATTGAATCCGTTTAAACGAAATACCCAATACCCTGCCTAATAACTTGCTCATCATGGTTTTGGCTACACCCGGCACACCCTCTATGAGTATATGTCCATCGCTTAACAAACCAATCAGTATCAGGTCTATTACTTCGTCTTGTCCGAAAACAATCTGATTAAGCTCGTATTTAATATCGCTCACGGCCTTTGTAACCATTGCAAGGTCAATCCTGGTTTTAAATATTTCTTCTTCTTCGTTTTCCATTTTAAATGCTTAGTCTTGGTAAAATGAGTTAATATTTTGGTACAAATTCATCAGGCTTTGCTTCGTAATTTCTTCCTGCGATCTGATAAAAGTAATTTCATCGAAAATCTGCCGGATACTCTGCGAACTTCTGCCTGTTTTCTGGCCGATTTTTTCTAATTCTGATTCATGAAAATCTTTAGCGTGGATATTGAAATTGTGCAGGAGATACTCAAAAAACTGTGCAATAATTTTATCGGCTATTGATTTATGGTTTTGCTGCTGCCAGTATAAGCCACTCACTACATTAATGTAGGCTTCGCTGTTATTTTTGGGTGTATTGTAAATCGGAATTGCTTTCTGTATTCTCCGGTAGTAAATCAGGAGAAACAATAGAATTCCTGCTAAAAAAGTATAAAAAGCCCACACTAAAGGCGGATGCTTAAAAATCACTCTTAGTACCTCACTCCTGCCAACACCGGACGAATTATCTGCATTGACCGTCCGATAATAATCGTCCCAGATGATGTTATTATCAGCCAGTTTTAATTTCTCGGCCAGTTTATTAAAAAGGGTATAATTATCTTTATACAGCAGAAAATAATTACTGATTAAGAGAGGGTCATTACAGAGGTATATACGTCCATAGCCACAGGTAATCTCAAGCATCTGAATATTACCCATATCGTCAGTAACAAGCGTATCAATATCAGTAACCTGATTATTACTCAGTAAATAAATAGAGTCTAAAACAGCCGTAATGGGCTTATGTCCCCATAGATTATACTTCGTCGTAGTACTGTCTTCATCTTTCCAGTTAATACTCCAGCGACTTTCGACTAAAAATGGTGGGAATGATATACTGACCTCATCGCTTTTGGGCGAATAATACAAGGAATCTATCAAGGCGGTTTCCAAGCCAAAAGCACAGATAAATACAGTATTTCCTTTAGCAGCAAATGTTTTTAAATGATTGATGGCATAGCTTGTAGGATAAAAATTCGGAGAAACAACCATGTACGTATTGTTGAGTGTTTCTACCTCACTATAACCACTTTTGTCAAAGCTTACATTGTTCTCTCCGAAACCCCCGCCTGCATTTTTTTTGAGTTCATCATAAAAAAAACGGCAGTCATAAGGTTTATAGGAATTGCGGCTGACGGTAAAAAACTTATCAAACTTTTTGTCTGACGAAAGGAGTTTCTCCAGACCGAAAAAGAGAAAAATCACAATTCCAATCAGAACAAGCCCTATTATTACAAACTTTACTCTCATGCTTTTTTAGTCAGGAAATCTTTAAAGGTTTTTTCGATCGTAAGAAACGCAGGTTCAGAAATCAGAAAATTGCCAAACCACAAATACTCATAATAATGGGTGCATTGAATAAACAGGCCGAGTCTTTCTCTTGAAACTGTGTTTTTCCTGCTCAATTCACGTGCATAATCCTGATTGGTTTTATCAATATTAAATTCTATCAGATGCGACTCATTCAGTATTTTCATGGCCCATAAATAATAATACCTCACCGCCAGCCGATAGTTTTTCTCCTGAATGCATTTTTCTATCTGGGCGCTCAAATCAATAGTACTTACAGCCTGAATATCCAGTTCTTCAGTTAATACATCAGCAGTACTGACGGGGATGTCAGGATTAGACCTGAATTTGAAACCCTTTAAATTCCTGACAATAAGATAACAGGCTCCGACAATCGCAAGACCGATTACAACCCAGACCAGGGACCGAAAAATGGCCGCAACAGCAGCAAAAAAACCGCTCCAGTCTCCCAAACTCTTTGTCTCAATCTTTTTTGGAATAACAGGTTTTTTAGTACTCTTGAATTTATCTACGTACCAGAGCTTTTCTTCACTTTTCTTCAGGGAATCGACATGCGCTTTCGATAAAGTACCTTTGTCATCAGCAAATGACCTTGTTCCTCCAAAAAAGGAAATCAAGATCAGGAGGAATACTTTATTTATGAACAATGTCTTCAAGGTATTTTTCATAAGGGTATTTTTCAGTCAGCTTCTTGGAATAAATAAAAAAGTACCAGATAACAACCAGCCAACTGCCTATAAAAACAATGGATAAAAACAGCATTACGAGTATATTGTTATTCTCGAAACCTTGTTTACCTAGGTAGGTAACATAGCTTTCAATCAATGCCGCTATGGTGGTAAAAGGGATGGTGCCGATATAAATTTTCACACTTTCTGATAATCCTTTTCTGAATGCCTGCTTTCGGGTCAGCGTACCGGGGAACAGGAAACTTAAACCCAGAATAAAACCTGCCATACACTCCAGTATCAGGCCCATCAGCTCGAAAGTTCCATGCAGCATAATCACAAATACGGCATCGGTTCCGAGGTTATTCTGAATAAATAATGACAGGAAAGCCCCAACCATTACACCATTGGAAAAAGTGAAATAGAAACTGCCTATCCCCAGACACATACCTGAAATAAACAGAATAAGACCAACCCTAAGATTATTAGAGAAAATCGACAGAAACATAATCAGAGGAGATTCGGAATTATAAACACCGAAAGGCTCACCTTTTTTGATGTTTTCTTCGGTCATCCGCACATAATCTTTACCAAGAATACCCTCTATAAAATCTGTATCAATAAAAGAGCAGATATAGCCCAAAATGCAGAACGTAAAAAAAATAGCAGTCGATAACCAGAGGATTCTGGCATTATGCCCAATGGTAGCCGGAAAGTCCTTCACCCAGAAATAATAGAATGGGTTCTTATCCTGCTTTTGCTGAAGAAATATTTTCTTATAAACCCTCGACGAAAGTGAGTTTACGTATTCATTAATTTTACTATGAGGATAATGCGTTTGAGCATAAGACAAATCGTTCATTAAATCAATAAAATCAGATGATATTTCATCCGGATCTGTTTTGAAGTCATTTTCAATTTCTTCCCATCGCTTAAAATTCTTATCAATAAAAGTACTTTCTCGCATAATCTTATTTATAGCCTCAGTGGAGCAAATTATAAATTATTTTTTGATAATTTGTATTTTTAAAAATAAAAAAAATAATTTTATCAGATAAACCCCGTGTTTTGAAAATGAGAGCAATTTTTATTCCGACTTATCTGAATATTGACCTGAGATTTGAATTAGCTAATGTGGGTGCCCGCTTTGGTGCGTATTTAATAGACTGGCTTATTAAATGGCTCTATGTAGTTATTGTTTCTTCAATCAGCAGTCTTACGCTGACAACGGGTAATGCGGTAATCCTTTCTTTCTTCCTATATATGCCGTTTATCTTTTATTCATTCTTTTTAGAATGGCTCAACAAAGGGCAATCTATAGGTAAGCGTTTAGTAAAAATAAGAGTAGTTGGCCTTGACGGCAACTATCCGTCTGTATACCAATGTGCTACCAGATGGTT
>CALRLS020000393.1:0-5582 GCA_943368815.1 Cyanobium sp. NIES-981 | reverse complement strand
TTTACAGGTAAACTGGTGAATTTTGTAAAAGGGCAGAATCAGGCTTATGACGGTAAACTAACCTTAGAGGATTTTGATGCAGGAAAATTAATCAAACAACCTGAAAACGTAGGCAAACTGACCCTGGAAGTAAATGCCAAAGGAACAGGTATTGACCCCAAAACCATGAATGCCACCTTTGATGGTACCGCTAAAAAAGCTGTGTTGAAAGGTTATGAATATAACAACGTGGTACTGAAGGGCGATATTCATAACCAGATTGCCAATATCAATGCTTCTTTAGATGACCCAAATGCAGACTTTAAACTGGTTGCCCGAATTGATTTATCTCAACCATATCCGGGTGTCGAAGGAAATGTTTCAATCAATAGTCTTGATTTGAAAAAGCTTAATTTATATGCTGAAGACTTTAAGATAAAAGGTGATATAAAATTAGACCTGGCATCAACAGACCCGAAAAACCCTATCGGTAAAGTATCAATTAATCAGGCTGTTCTTGAAATAGGCGGTAAAACAATTCCGCTGGATACGACAAATCTGGTTATTCAGAACCTTCCGGAAGGTCGTAAAATAGTCCTGGCATCACCGGTTGTTAATGCAGAGATAGAAGGTAATTTTGATTATACCCGCCTGATGGATATGGTGCTGACCGAAGTGAATAAGTACTTTACTATTCCTGAGGTACCATATACTCCTGTTACCGAGGCCTACAATATAAGTATCAAAGCCAAAGTAAATCAGCATCCGCTTATTCAGAGCTTTGTACCTGAACTCACCAAAATGGGAACGGTCAATTTCGAAGCAGAAATAGATAATAAAAAAGATACTACTTTGCAGGCATCTATAAATGTCCCTTTTATCGAGTATGATTCATCAGGTGTGCAAAACGCCGGATTGAAACTCTATGCTATAGGCAACAAAGCTACTTATAGTGGAGCCATCAAACAGATTAATGTATCAGATTTCAGCATTAAACGTACTTCGCTTAATGGCGAAATAGCCGACAATATACTAACCACAAATATAGCGCTTAAAGATTCAGTCAATAAAGACCGCTTCGCTTTTCATACCAGATTACAGTCTGCCGAAAATAAGTATCGAATCAATCTTAGTAGCCGGGGTACATTAATTGATTATAATGAGTGGAGGTCAGACTCAACCGGGTACATCGAATATAGCAAAGAGGGGCTATTGGTAAAGCAGTTTTTACTGGAGCAAAAGGGTCAGAAATTATTGGTGAATAGCACAACTAATGAACCAAACTCCCCGATTACAGTAAGTATAGACAGCCTCGATATTAAACCATTTGTTACAATAGCCACACTTGACTCTACCTTGGCCGGAGGTAAGCTGAATGGAGATTTCAAACTTGCTAATTACATGACAGCCTCTCCAGCCTTTACAGGTGACCTGGTGATTAATAATTTTACACTTACGCAGATTCCGATTGGCAATGTAACAGTGAATGCCAACAATGAAACAGCCGATAGAATTGCCGCAAAGGCCTCTATTATCAGCGATAAAAATGATATTCATTTAACGGGTAATTATATTCTGAAACCGAAAGGCGCTCTTGATTTTAATGTAGATATAAAGAAACTGGGCGCACAAACCATGCAGGCATTTAGTTTCGGGCAAATCAAGAATGCCAACGGGAATCTGACCGGAGCATTGACATTGAAAGGTGAACCTACAAAACCTTCAATAAACGGTACTCTCAAATTTGATGATGTATCATTGAGTCTTACGCAATTAGGCTCAAAATACGTTTTCAATAATCAGACCCTCACTTTCGACAATAGCAATATTAAGTTTAACAATTTCGTAGTCGCTGATACACTGGGGCAAAAACTGACAGTAAATGGTAATCTGAATATTCAGAATATCCCGGATTTTAGCTATAAACTGGATGTGAACGCCAAAAACTTTATGGTGCTGAACGGAAGCCGGAAAGACAATGATTTCTTTTATGGAAAGGGTTTTATAGATGCTGATCTGAATGTGACTGGTGTAGGCGCGAAACCTTCTATTGATGGTAGTGTGAAGCTGAAAGAAGGAAGTGATATTACAGTACTTTTGCCAGATGATTCGATTGGCGAGACTGAAACAGATGGTGTGGTAGAATTTGTAAACATGAAAAACCCTGTGGCAGATTCATTGAAAGATAGTACAGAGGTAGTATCCACTTATGATTTTGCTTCTGAAATGGCTCTCAATATTGAAGTGGATGATAAGTCTCAACTGAACATTATCATAGATGAAATAAATGGTGATAACCTGAAAATAAAAGGTAATGCCCAACTCAATACAGGTATTACTCCAAGTGGAGAGTTCTATATTTTTGGTTTATATGAACTTACTTCCGGGCAATATGACCTGACCTTTCAGGTATTTAAAAGACAATTTAAGATAGAAAAAGGTAGTACACTTTTGTGGACTGGCGACCCCATGAAAGCCCAGATAAATATTACCGCTGCCTATCCGGTTGAGGTAGACCTTACCTCTTTGAATGAGGATGCAAGAAGATATGGCAAAGTGCCGGTTAAAGTACTATTGAGAATGCAGGGGAATTTATCAAGCCCGAATATTAGTTTTGATTTGGTAGTTGATGACAAAGCATCAAGCGATGCGAAAAGATTTATTGATGAAAATTCAGTATTTGAAGGCTTCACCAAGGACGAGGTTGCCATGAACAAGCAAGTGTTTTCTTTATTGATACTGGGTCGTTTCTCAGGTGAACAATCGTCTGACTTCTTCTCTGGCATCAATCCTGAAGCCATTGCACGCCAGAGTGTAAGTAAGCTCCTGACCGATCAGTTGAATGTATTGGCAGGTGATTTAATTAAAGGCATAAAACTTGATTTCAATCTGAATTCAAATTTCCAACCGAGTGAGACGGGTACCGGAGTAAAAACAGACCTTAATGTAGGTTTGAGTAAAGCATTTCTGAATGACCGTTTAACGGTATCAGTAGGACGTAATTTCCAACTGGAAAACACAACCGGAATCCAAAAGAACTCTACCGAAATTTTTGATAATATTGCCTTAAACTATAATCTTACTAAAGACGGACGCTATATGTTCAGGGCTTATCGTAAGAACGAATTCTTTATTCTTGACGGATACGTGCAGGAAACGGGGGTGAGTTTTGCGCTCACTTTAAATTACGAAAACTTTAAAGAATTATTTAATAAGAAGAAATGAGAGCAGCGAGATACATATTATTATTGATTATGATAGGCACGTGGAGCTGTTCGGTTACAAAGCATATCCCATCCGGAGAAAGTTTATACACGGGCTCAGAAATAAAAGTACAGGCAGATACCCTCGTTACCAAAACGCAGGCCAAAAGCGTGCACGACCAGATTGAAGAGATTGTGCGCCCCAAACCTAACAGTACTATTTTCGGGTTTCCGTATAAAGTCTGGTTTTATTATCTCTTCGGAGAGCCTAAAAAACCAAAAGGATTCAAGAATTTTATCAGGAAGCGATTTGGTGAAGCACCTGTTCTGGCCAACAAAAGGTCAGTTACAACAAGTTCAGCCGTTATTGCTAATTATCTGAACAACGAAGGGTATTTTCGTTCTACTGCCAGTGGTGAATTAGTAATAGAGGGGAAAAAAGCCAAAGGGGTATTTACGGCTTATCTTAAACCTCGTTATACTATTAACGAAACCCAGTTTATTATCAAAGACAGCAGTATTTTTCAGAAAAGCCTCAAGATTTCGGCGAGAAGAACCCTATTGAGGAAGGATAACCCTTATCGGTTTGATGTAGTTAAACTGGAACGTGAACGCATAGACCAGTTTATGAAACGCAGGGGATTCTATTTTTTCCGTCCTGATAACCTGATTATTAAAGTCGATACCAACCTGAGTTCCTATCAGGTAAACTTATATGTTGATTTAAAACCTAATGTCATCCAGACAGCCTTGAAGCAATATCGTATCAATGAGATTTTTGTCAATACTGATGCAAGCGATACCAGCAATATTAATTATGCAAAGCATGAGTACATAAAGATTTCAGACCCTAATCGCAGCTATAAGCCACTTATATTTAATGATGCCATTGGTTTCCGTTCAGGGATGATTTATAGTAGTATTATACACGATGCCTCCTTGTCACGATTAATCAATCTTCGCAATTTTAAATTTGTCAGGAATAATTTTGAAATAGTGCCACGTTCTGATTCAGCGCTGATTGATGTACATTATGATATGACCCCTCTCAAAAAGAAAGCCCTAAGGTCTGAAGTCTCAGGTGCTTCTAAATCTAACGGCTTGCTTGGGTTTCAGTTTAGCACTAACTGGTCGAATAGAAACGTATTCAGAGGTGCCGAAATGTTAAGTATAGGCCTGAACGTTGGAACTGATATACAGGTAAGTGGTAGTAAAAATTATAACCTCAACAATTATCGTAAATACGGAGCAAATGCAACCCTCTCATTTCCAAGATTTGTATTGCCATTTTACAGGGTTAATCCTGCCCATAATCAGGCACTTCCGAAAACGAATCTGAGCATTGAGTACAATTGGTTACAACAGAGAGGAGTAGCCTATAATGATGATAGTACAACCTTTGCTTATACGCAGTACGTACTTACCTCTATATTAGGCTCATGGGGTTATGAATGGCGGCCAAACCCAAGGGTGTTGCATACATTCACCCCATTTTCTATTAACCTCGTGAAACCCAAGAATATCAGTGAGGAGTTTGTGGCGAGAATTTTTAGCAGCCCTAATCAGAGTGATGTAGTGCGTTATATAGACGTATTAAAAAACAGGTTGATATTGGGAGGACAATATTCTATTACTTATACGCCACAGCAAAGAAATAACAATAAACACTTCCTCTTTCTGCAGGGTGGCATTGACATAGCTGGCAATCTGGGTAGCCTCTTTGCCAAAAAGAGCGCTGACGAAACATCACCTAAAACACTTTTCGGAATTGGTTACGAACAGTATGTTCGTTTTGATGGAGAAATAAGGTATTATTATGACTTATCACCAAGGCTAAGGATAGCAAACAGATTAATAGTAGGTTATGGTATCCCGTATGGTAATTCGAACGAACTACCCCAAATCAAGCAATATTTTGTGGGGGGTAGTAATAGTATGAGAGCGTTCAGGGCGAGGTCTGTTGGTCCGGGTAATTATTATGCAGATTCATTGACGGTATCTATATTTGGTTTCCGCTCATTTGGTGATATAAAACTGGAAGGAAACACTGAGTTGAGGTTTAAAGCAACCGATATTTTTAATCTGGCACTCTTTGTTGATGCAGGTAACGTATGGTTGAAAAAATATGACCCTGAGTATTCGTTTTATGAACCGGGTTCTGAGTTTACTAAAGATTTTTATAAACAACTGGCAATAGGAGGGGGTGTTGGGCTTCGATTAGATTTCAGCTATATCAAGCTACGTTTTGATCTCGCAACGCCGTTCAGAAAACCGTGGCTGCCAGAAGGTGAACGGTGGGTGTTTAAAGACATATCACTCTCCAGAAAAGCCTGGCGGCAGGAGAACCTGATTCTGAGTATTGCGGTAGACTATCCGTTTTAAGGAGATTTGCAAGCCCTC
>CALRLS020000392.1:0-5595 GCA_943368815.1 Cyanobium sp. NIES-981 | reverse complement strand
GTGGTATCAGGCGGACGTGGTATGAAAGGCCCTGAACACTGGCAACCTTTATTAGATTTGGCAGATGCATTAGGTGCAGCAACAGCCTGCTCTAAACCTGTATCTGATTTAGACTGGAGACCTCACCATGAACACGTAGGCCAAACAGGTGTGAAAGTTTCTCCGAATCTATACATAGCCTGCGGAATATCAGGAGCAATACAACATCTTGCAGGTGTTAACTCATCAAAAGTAATTGTGGTGATTAACAAAGATGCAGATGCCCCATTCTTCAAAGCTGCTGATTATGGCATTGTAGGCGATGTATTTGACGTTCTGCCAAAATTGACAAAGGCAGTGAAAGATCTGAAATAAAAAATTTAAACAGGTTCAAATTCTACCCCTGGAGACTAAGCATCTTCAGGGGTATTTTGTTTATTGCCATAAAAGTAACTGCTCTTTATTCACCTGATTCAGGATAGAAACCTCACATATATGCAATTCCATAAAATAAAATATCTTTTATTAGAGGAAACACAGGAAAGTTTCATGCTTTTAATTCTTTAATGGAAACCAAAATCATCAATTTAAAGTTAAAGTCCTGTGAAGTGAATATTCACAGGACTTTTTTTCGTTCAGATTAAAAGACAAATTAAGAAATCCGTATATTTGCATCGTGGAAAAAATAAAACTCGAAATATTAGGTCTATCGCCAAGCCAATCACAAACTGGCTCTTTTGCATTAGTGCTGGCAGAGGAATTTGGTAATCGCCGGTTACCAATCATTATTGGTATGTTTGAAGCTCAGGCTATTGCTATTGAAATGGAACGTATCACCCCAAATCGCCCGATGACTCATGACCTGTTTAAATCATTTGCCCGTGCATTTGATTTCACGGTAGAAGAGATATTGATTTCAGATTTGCGGGAAGGTATTTTCTATGCCAAAGTGGTTTGTACTGATGGTATCCGTCAAAAATCAATCGATGCTCGTCCGTCTGATGCCGTTGCAATCGGTTTGCGTTTTCAGGTGCCTATTTATACCACCAACCAGATTTTATCTGATGCAGGTATAACAGCACAGGAAGCCACCACTGCCGACGAACCACAGGAATTGGTCTCTTCATCTACCCGTCCGCAAAAGGTTACTAAAGATTCTTTAAAAGATCTGAATCTTGAAGAACTGAACAATTTACTGAATCAGGCATTGGCAAACGAAGAGTATGAAAAAGCCGCCAAAATCAGAGATGAAATAGGTAAAAGAAATTAAGACACTCTCTTATAATACAAAAACAAAAGCCATTTGCTAAAGCAGGTGGCTTTTGTTTTTTCTTAACTTTCAGGTGTTTAATCGTAAGTCTACTGTTAATTTTTCCCAAAAAGCCCCTTTATCGCCAAAATATCCTGGTTCTGAGGTTTGGCTTCAAAAATATCCAATATCTTTGCACTTAACTATCATTGCTTTTTTCAAACAATTAACAATCACTCACTAAAATCCTATTATTATGTTTGCTTATCTAAAAAGGAAATTTGAAAAGTATAAAGCCAGAACAGTTTTCAAAGAGTATCCATACAAGGTTGTAGAATATGATTTACCTGAATTTGGGAAAATAAATTTTGCAAAATGGGAAAGCCCCTTAGAAGCAAGAAAAGATATTAGTCAGGGACAAGTGGATTTTTACAAAAAAATATTAAAAAAAGGAGATTTCGTTATTGATATAGGTGCTCATATCGGTGACTCTACCATACCAATGGCCCTTGCTGTAGGCAAAGAGGGAACAGTATTAGGTTTTGACCCCAATCCCTATATCTTCAAAATTTTAGAAAAAAATGCTTCGCTTAATAAAGACTTAACCAATATTGTACCTCTGCAATTTGCGATTACCACACACGAAGGCGACTTTTTCTATAATTCGTCAGAGGCGTCTTATAATAATGGTGGAATAGCCGAAACTCAGGAAAACAGGCATGGAAAATATGGATTAGAAGAAAAGGTAAAAGGTGTTAAATTAGAAGATTTTTTGAGTGAGAACTACCCGAGCCTGGTTTCTAAATTAACATTAATAAAAATTGATACAGAAGGGTATGATACTGATATATTGAAATCGATACTCCCTTTTATAAAAAAGCAGAAGCCGAATCTGATTATTGAATGTTTTGTTAAATTAGATAAAGCTGAAAGGCATTTTCTTTATGATTTAGTGGCTGATTTAGGTTATGACTTATATTATGTAGAAGCATTTGATGTAAATACTAAAAAGCAGCTGATAAAACGTGAGAACATGACAGACTGGAAAACTTTTGATATTCTGGCGACTCCTAAAAATTAATGTCGCTGCATGGATGGGCTTATTGATATAGTAAGTTTTTATTTATATCTTACAATCAATAAGCCCTACTAAACAATATAATTAACTAATGATTCGAGTACTTCGTAACTTTTTGCCAATCCCAAATCCGAATGACCCTAATCTTTTCTTTAGGTACATTTCTTATATTGATTTTTTTGGAATCTTTGAACGCGACCCATTTGGCAACTGGTTAATTTTAAAACGTCTGATTATTTTAGTTGCCGGTTTACCTACTTACTGGCGCATTGCTGTTGCTAATCAGCTAAAGGTTGAAGGGGCTGAAAAAATTGCCAGATTACCCAATCAGAATGTATATTTCATATCCAATCATCAGACCTATTTTGCTGACGTTATCACTTTTTACCATATTTTTTGCTCGGTAAAATGGGGTTTTCGCAACAGAGTTATTCCTATTGCCTTGTTTGCACCAAGAGCGAGAGTATTTTATGTAGCTGCAAGTGAAACTATGAAAGAAGGTTTGATTCCCAAAATCTTTAGTTTGGCCGGAGCGATTCTTGTTGAACGCACCTGGAGAGCCAAAGGAGCAAATGTGAAACGTGAATTAGATTCTTCTGCAGGTTCTAATGTATCTAAAGGGCTTCAATTTGGTTGGGTCGTAAGTTTTCCGCAAGGAACCACAAGCCCTTATGCGCCTATACGCAAGGGTACTGCCCATATTATTAAAGAGAATAATCCTATTGTAGTTCCTGTCGTGATTGATGGGTTCAGAAGGGCTTTTAATAAAACAGGATTGGCCTACAAAAAACGCAATACTGAACTAAGGGTAAAATTCAAAGACCCCATTCATTTTTCACCCGAAGCTACCGTTGATGAAATAACGGAAGTCATTAAAAATATCATTGAGCAGGACATGCCCGAAAGGATTGCCCGATGGAGAGGTGAATCGACTGATTCTGTTAAAAATCATTAAAATAGTCTATAATTCTAGTACATTTCCTATCTTTGCTCAAAATTATTGAGCCGTTATAGATTTGTTATAAATAGATTCACAATGCCAAAACGAAAATTAGGTAGTTTTCCGAGCCTCTTAATTATCATAAGCTTAACAACTGCTTTATTTCTGATTGCCTTCACAGGTTGGATAGCCCTTACTTCTAAACAGTTGGTAAGCTATGTAAAACAGAATATTGAGGTGCAGGTCTATTTAGATAAATCGCTGACACAAATTCAACAGGATTCTGTAAGGAACATCATCGCCAAAAAGACCTATGTGGCTTATGCAGATAATGTGCCTCAGATAAAATTCATCTCGAAAGAAAGTACTGCTCAACGGGTGCTGAAAGATATTAAAGAAGATTATACCTCTGTTTTAGGCGAAAACCCATATAGAGATGCGTTCAGTTTAAGGATTCAGGAAACTTACCTGAGTGAATTGAATCTGGAAATAATTAAAAGTGATTTAGAACAAATATCAGGAGTATTTGAGGCTGATTATGCCAAAGACTTTGTTGATAGTATCAATAAAAATGCCTACAAGGCTTTTCTGATTATTGCCTCGGTAATAATAGTACTTTTGGTAGCTATATTTCTATTAATCAATAATACGATACGCCTGGCCTTATATTCGCAAAGGCTTATTATCAGAAGTATGCAACTCGTTGGCGCTACCGACTGGTTTATTCAGAAACCTTTTGTTGGCCGTGGAATCTGGCAAGGACTATTAGCAGGGATTCTGGCCATTGGTTTATTTTTTGGTGTGCAGCAAATTGCAGTGCATAAAATTGAAGACCTTGTTGTATTGCAGGATTATATCAAGATAGGTGTTCTTTGTGGTGGAGTAATTATATTAGGTATTTTAATCAGTGTTTTAAGTACCTTTCAATCGATGCATCGCTATTTGAGAACTCAATTGGAAGATTTGTATTAGATGATTTAGTGATTTAGCGGCCGTCGCTGCGGTGATTTAGTGATTTAGCGGCCGCCGCTGCGGTGATTTAGTGATAATAAAAAATTTCTTTTGCAATAATTGCAGTTTTTTTGAAATATTAATAGAGTATCCATTTAAAATCCGAATAATTTCATGCGATGTATATCCCTTTTGCATGAATAAACAATAAAAATATTATCCTTGGGATAAGGAACCTTACGATTATGAAAAGTAACACTCCTCAAACACCGGAAGTAAAAATTAAAGATAATAGCGGTAATAAAAATGCCCTTCCATTCACTCGTCAGAACTATATCCTGATGCTGGCTGGTGTAGGTCTAATCTTATTAGGCTTTTTTATCATGACTATGGATAAAGAAGAGTTTGGTTTTGGCTTTTTAGGCATCACGCTAGGGCCTGCCATTACTTTCATTGGCTTCCTTTTTGAATTCTATGCCATTTTCAAGAAGAAATAATTTCTTCCTGTATAATATTATCATGAATTGACAGTGTGATGCTTACGCTATTCGCACTGTTTATTTAATAAACTGGCGGAAACAGGGTATCCCCTTAACAATCCGCATTATGTTGCATTTCCTAAATAAATACAGTTTTACATTCCAATGAATATCTTTCAGGCCATTATCCTTGCTATTATTGAAGGAATCACCGAGTACTTACCTATCAGCTCAACCGGACACATGATTATTGGCTCATCTCTGATGGGCATAAGCGAATTAGATTTTACTAAGGTATTTGAGGTAAATATTCAGTTTGGTGCTATTCTGTCGGTGCTTGTGCTTTATTGGAAGCGCTTCTTTCAGTCGATACAATTCTATACCAAATTATTAGCAGCTTTTATTCCTGCGGCTATTATCGGATTTCTTCTCAATGATTTCATCGATTCTCTACTCGAAAGCGTAGTAGTAGTGGCTGTCTCGATGGTTGCGGGTGGATTCATTCTGGTTTTTATTGATAAGTACTTTGAAAATAAAGCCACTAAAGAAGATATAAGCTATCCGGATGCCGTAAAAATCGGTTTGTTTCAATGTATCGCTATGATTCCCGGTGTATCGCGTTCGGCGGCAAGTATTATCGGTGGGATGTTTCAGGGACTTTCACGCAAAGATTCTGCTGAATTTTCATTCTTTCTTGCAGTACCAACCATGTTTGCAGCCTCGGCTTATAAATTATTAAAGAGCTATAAATCAGGTTCGCTAACCTTTTCGGCGGATGAATTGCAGCTCCTGTTGGTGGGCAATGTAGTGGCATTTATCGTTGCTATGATAGCTATTAAGTTCTTTATTACTTATCTGCAAAAATACGGCTTCAAGGTTTTTGGTTATTATAGAATTATTGTTGGCTTATTGATATTGG
>CALRLS020000391.1:0-5603 GCA_943368815.1 Cyanobium sp. NIES-981 | reverse complement strand
ATCCCAGGATTGAATAATTTACCATTCTTCATCCATAATTTAATCACTAAATCACTCATTCACACAATCACTCAATTGAAAAAGTAATACGGATTACCGATTTCGTCATAGACCAGATTGTTGAGTATGCCCAGATTCAGTGTCCCGTTTTCTTCAAAAGTTTTTCCTTCAAAAATCATTGCTACCTCTTCGGCACATACTTTTCTGTAAACCGGTTTCATTGTTCCACCAAATTCTCCGGCATTTACTCCCGGATTCCATTGAAACCTGGATTTCACAAGCGTTCCTCTTGGTGCCATCATAGGCGGTGGCAAGTCTCTGTCTCTTAAATCAAAATCAACGGGGTGGTCAAGCCCTAAAGAATGACCGAATTCATGTGCAGCAGTGGTGGATTCTCCTAAATTATCACTTATGAGCCAATGACCTATATTACCTCCCAGTTCAGAGCCCATAAAAGAGCGTTTCAATACATTATCCTGCTCTATTCTGAGATAATTATTGCGGTAATCGGTGTTGTTTTGTACTAAATCGAAGACCTCTTCAAGCGATACTACCAGGGCTTCTATTTCAAATTTTATAAGATAAGTTGCTATGTTTCCAGCCTCCTTTAGTCTTATTTTAGCTTGCGCTTCGTTGAATTGTTTATCTATTTCCGCTACAATCTTTCCGGCTAATTCTTCGCTTGCAAATTGCCCGTAAAACCAGAGTTTTGCACAAACCACAATCTCTTTTGTATCAGACCTGATATACGCTATGGCAGACATATTTAGAAACTGTTTAAGCTAAACTTGTTTCGTTCATAAAATTTAACTTAAACAGTTTCTTAATGAAAAGCGCGTTCAAGTATCAGTTCTTTCACTTTTCTTGCATCACCTTTCGTAAAATTCTCAATCACAATCTCGTGCTCTCTTGCTCTTGCCTTGATGCGGATAGTGGAGAAAAATATACCAGAATCTATCTCCACACCAGCTATATCGTTATAAAAAACGAATTGTTCTGAACTACTGAAAATCTTTCTTGCTTTAAAAGTAACTCCTTTTTCACTGAAGATAACCTCATCAGGCATTATAGGGTTCTTAATTGTACTTGCTGAAAATCTTTCGTTCATTGTTGTGAATATTTATTGGTTTCGTCAAAATCAAATGCCATTAAAACGGCACATAGACTACCTTTTTGGTTTCAAAAAAATCTTCTTCAAAATAATCTGACAGGTCATATAGTTTGTATTTTTTACCAAACTCCTGCAACTCTTCTTCCAGATCTCCGCCTTTCAGGTATAGAATCCCGTTTTTTAAATCATTAAACTGGTTCCGGGTAACTTTACTTTCCACCCATGCATAAAACGGCTTAAGTCTGGTTACTGCCCTGCTCACGATAAAATCAAAATCTCCTGCGACATTCTCGGCTCTTTCGTGCTGAGCTGTCAGGTTTTTAAGACCCAGTGCCTGCGATACTTCTGTTACTACCTTAATTTTCTTGCCTATCGAATCTACCAGATGAAACCGACATTCAGGAAACAGGATAGCCAGCGGAATACCCGGAAAACCACCACCTGTGCCTACATCTAAAATTTCAGTGCCATGCTTAAAATCAAGCACCTTGGCAATACCTAAAGAATGCAGCACATGTTTTTCATACAGATTCTCAATGTCTTGTCTTGAAATAACATTAATCTGGTTATTCCAAAAACTATATAAATCCTGCAATTGTTCAAATTGCTCACGCTGTTGAGCGCTTAGTTTCGGAAAGTATTTTGTCAGTATGGTTATATCAGCAGGCATAATCAGTATTTATCTCCACTTAATTTTTTTAGGATTCGATAAAATGGTAATGATTCCAAAAACTAAATAATAGCAGGCATAAAGAAAATCATAATAGGGTATCTTAAACGACCTTATCGTATTATTCAGTTTCTTATTGGCGCTCGACAGTACAATCCATCTGATAAACAACCAGCCTAGAAATACCCCGGTAACTAACCGCATCCAGTCGCTATAAGGATAAAAATCCTGTAGATTATTATCATCAAGCCATTCAGTCGGAATCCTCGACCATTCCGGTGCTTCAAACCAATCGGGTTTGATAAAGAAAGTCGGCAATATTATGAACCAGCATAATAACTGGCTTGTGGCCAGGCTTCCTAACAAAAACTTATCTCTGAATTTATAACGTTTCCCAACCGATAAATGACGGCGTTTCTGCGTAATCCATTCTTTCCAGGTTTTTTTAGGTTCTGATACCATATTGGCCTCTTCACTTACACAAATCGCTACATTGCTTTTGTTCGATACTTCGTTTACAAACAAATCATCGTCACCCCCCAATAAACCATGATGGCTCGCAAAACCGTTACTTACCCAGAATAAATCACGGCGGTACATCAGATTACGGCCAACGCCCATATAAGGCATATTGGCTTTTGCAAAAGAAAAATATTGTAAGGCCGTCTGGAATGTTTCATAACGTATCAGCGAATTAAGCCGTGAATTCTCAAAACTGTATGGAGAAAAACCCAGAACAATGTCTTTGTCCTTATTCATCTGTGCCACCATCGTATCAATCCAATAATCACTGGTAGGTCGGCAATCAGCATCTGTTAATAAAACGATTTCTTTAGTGGCTTTTTTTATACCCATAGTTACGGCAAATTTCTTGGCTGTAAAATGGGCAGGTAATGACTCTATTCTGACAAAATTAACCTTTGAATAGCCCCCCTCATTAAACAGGAGGTAATCGTAAGTACCGTCATGTGAGCGGTCGTCTGCTACAACTATCTCAAAATCAGGGTATTTCTGTGCCTCCAGCATTGGCAGCAATTCTTTCAGATTCTCAAGTTCGTTCCAGGCTGCTATCACAACAGAAACACCGGGTTTCTTACCTGAAATTGTATCACGCTCTGTATCCTGATGCGATACCAAACCAGTAAAAATACCCAAAATGAAAATGAGTTGAACAAAGACAGCAGTAAAAAAAAGAACCGGTAGTAAATAGTGCCAAAACACCATGTATCAAGAGTTTAGGTTTAAAAGTGCGCAAAGATACAAATTCTTTAGATGAACAATTTCTACAAACCTAAATAATTAAATCAAAAAAAATTACGTTTAGAGAAGATTCTGCCAGATTTTTAACGAAAATTTCATACAAATCAATCAAACAAAGGCCAGTTTGCGCCTAGTAGGAATGTCCGGCGCATTCCGGGATATACAGAGCCCACAAAATAACCACTTTCAGGGAAGCCCTGATTGACATGGGCAAATTTGAGGAATAACCTTACCTTGCTTACTTTCATATTGGCAAATACATCTACCACTGGATAACCCCACACCTTTCTCTCGCTCTGCAAATAAAACTGGCGGTTAAGTGGATTGTAATTATCGGCATAATAGGTAGAGCGATAATAAATTTCTGCTCCGGCGTTGATATGCAGTTTTTTCGCATACACAAACTCGTAGGATATGGTAGTATTGTTAGTAATGGCTGGCATCCGGATAATATCCTTGCGGGAGGTTACAGCAAAATATGTCTGATTTCGTAACAGCAACTTCTTCCAGCTATACTCTATCTCCAAGCCTGCTCTCAAAACACTTATTGATTTAAAAATATCAGAGAGTTCGGGCGTTTGCTGAACATGAGCAGTACTATCATAATAGATATAGCTGCTTAATAATGAATAGTGTACACTTGGAGCAAACTTAAACGCTTTGTACCGGAGGGTGGTAGAAGCATAAAGATTTGTAGAAAACTGATTAGGCAAATCTAAGTTGCCGAACATAGACCATCTGAATGCATTGCTGCTTATTAATCGCTCATCCAGCAAAGTTACTGGAGTGGAATACTGGTAAAACCCAGCTCTTAAATTGGGACTAATATATTCTACTATTAATTTAAAATTGAAATTGGTCCCTATTTCACATTCAGCATAAGCTCGTTTCAGGCTATCCGGAAAAAAATAATTTGCCCATGCACTCGCCAGAGCTTCGTGTTTCAGGCCAGTTTTCCTAGTGTGCGTGCCTTCGGCATTAAAGCCTGAATTAAGATTATATAGCCTATAACGCAGATTTAGTCTATAGGCAAACCCCTTGTAAATGCCTTTAATACCAAACTTATTTTCAATCAGGCGATACCTTAAGGCTAGTGAAAGTGTATCCGGTATTTTTTTTCGTAATGCGGGGTCTTTTGGCATCTGCAAACCATAATAATTTACTCCTGCTGCAGTAGTGTCGGCTTTAAAAGTATTATCGTGATAATAGTCTATGCGCCTTTGGTAATTTAAAGCATGATATACCTGAAATCCATTACTCAACTGATATTGCTGATACACATAAACCTCATTACGCCAGTCTCTTGAAGAGGCATCTGTAATTCTTGTAAGAAAATTCTTGTAATTACCCAGGTCGGCTTTTTCAACATATTCCGCTCCATCATCTAAAGGCTTAATCCCCCCCTGCTCCACAGGTGCATGATTAAAATGGTTATAGTTACCAAGAATAGTATATTTCCCGTCTTTCGATTCGTAATTTGTATTAGCCAAAACTGCCCAACTGTCAACCAACCGTTCTTCCCTTGTCTGCGGTGCCCCGAATTGCTTGGCCGATGTCAGACGGCGTACATCAAAAGTGACATTCAGTCGGGGTTTAATATTCTGCGAATGTGTAAAATCAAGGTATAACATGCCCCCACCCGACTGGGCGTAATACATATTGGTGTAAGGAGATTTCGTATTGTAGTATTTCGCCTTTTTTACATCAAATGCATAAAAGCCATAGGTATTAAATCCTAATTGCTTACCTACTTCCTCATTAGGCTGAAAATACAAAGGCTTGATAGCTGTACCAATCAGACCTAAATCCTGATACAACCAGCCGCTTTTTAAATTCCTTTCGAACAGATGAAAGCCGTCCAGGGTAGAATCCGGATTATAATATACTTTACGATTGTTCAGAATATCATCTTCGAGAATGTAGCGGGTAGTCTTAAAGCCGTACACTTGCTTGGTAGAATCATCGAGGATTTGAGCGTGGCACAGGCCGTAAAAACAGGTCAATAAAAGAGTGAAGAATATTTTTTTTATGCTCATGTTCCGCCAATTACTATAAAAACGTTGCAATTTACGCCAAATGTTCGGATTTTAGATAAGCCGATTCTTAATAGTTCTTAAAAAGTATGGATTGTTAATATAGCCAAACTTTAAGCATAAAAAAAGCGTTAATAATTGCAGAGTGCTAAATCATTTATTCTCATGTCTGGTTTTCGTTTTTCAGAATTCGTGCCCGAAATGAAGGGCAACAACAAGTTTGAGCAATTGCTCAATATTTTTCAGCAATTATTGCTTATTACAGCCGGAGATGTAAGCCAGGCTTTAGGCTATATGAGCGACCTTGACCGCCAGTACCAACTCACTGACGATAATTATGGCATGGCTGATTTCATTGATGATTTAAAGAAAAAGGGATACATCACCGAAGAAAATCAGGAAGGACAACAATACCGGATTACAGCCAAAAGTGAGCAGAGCATCAGGAAACAATCTTTAGACGAAATCTTCGGCAAACTGAAACGTACCAAATCGAGTGGTAGCCATCATACACCTTATACGGGCGTTG
>CALRLS020000390.1:0-5605 GCA_943368815.1 Cyanobium sp. NIES-981 | reverse complement strand
CGCTGCGGGCGCATTTTGCAGATGTAGCCAGCAGCTACACGGTTCGCCGCGCGATCGAAAAAATGCAACAGCGCAGCGCAGTATAGCTGAAAAAGCGGACGCCGCGCGGATGTCTTCGTAGGTCGAACAATAATTTTTAAACATGCTCTTAATTGATTTGTTCGTCAATTAAATATAAGTATCAATAAAGAATTATTTAACAATATTTTACCAAAGAGATTCACCAAGTTTTGCACGGAGGTTCACTGAGTTTTTACTTTTACTCCGGTTTAAACTCAGTATAACTCGTGTATTTAACCGAGCGTGAGCGTCCATCGCTTCGTGAGACTCTGTGGTAAAATTCTTACTATTAATTAATATTTTCTTCTTACATACGACTATTTATAGCCTTGATGAATAGCTTTTCACTATATCTCAAATCCACTACGAGTTAATACACTAAAATAACATTGCTGTTGGGGGTTGTTGGTATTTATTTTTAAAAAGCCTCGTAAATCCGGATGGATAATTAAAACCAATTTTGTAAGAAACTTGAGTAATTGAATATTGACCTGTTTGGAGAAGTTCTTTTGCGAAGATTAGTTTTTTGTCAATAATATGCTGATGTGGGGTCTCTCCAAATACTTCTTTAAACAAAATTTTAAATTTAGTAACACTCATTCCAGCCATATCTGCCATTTCTTTAATGGTAGGGGTCGATTTTGAAAGATTTTTAGTAATTTCATGTTCAATCTCCTTTATTTTTTTCAAGTCATAAGATTTATAATTTAAAGAGAATTCAAACTTTAATTCTGTGTTAATATCTACTAAAAATAAATGAATAAATTGAGTACAATATGACTCTAATAACAAAGAAATGAATTCGGTTGATTCGAGTTGCTTTTGAAAAATTGAATGTCTTGAGGCTACGACACTATGGCTTAATGAAAAGTTCTTTAACACATTGCTTATTGCGACAACAAAATTATTTTCACCGAGGCTGAAGCTGTCTGGTAAATAATTTTGTAACCATTTTTCACTAACTCCTAAAAGTATTGAGTTAGAAGTTGCTGTGTGCAAATACATAAAGAGGTATGTGCCGTTTAGGTATTCTGTGAGTTCATAACTTAATGATTTTAATTTATCCCGGCTATCTGAAACGGCACAAAAAAAAGATGAATCATTTCGAAAATCTATAATTGGAGCATTCTGTATATTAACCTTTCCTAAGTCAAGGCTTGTTATATTTGAGTTTCCGGAAATGACATCAAATGATATGTTGAGATTAGAATTCATTTACTAGTATTTTAATTTAATACGGTGTAAATGACTGTTAATTTTTTTTATATATATCACCAGTGTTTTTTGATTTGGTGATATATATGAGTTTTTTGGTGTTAAGTATATTAATAATTTATTTTTAGGTCTGGACAAATGAGCTGTTTTTTTACATTTGATAAAGGCGAGTTTTGTTTTAGGAGCCATTCAAAAGGCAATTAAGCGCATGATTGAATCAATTTATGTCAAACAAATGCGTAATGTCGAAAATATGTGTTCTAATTGATAAGAAAATAGTTTAAAATGACTTATATGAGTTGTGCATGAGATAATTTTTGTTCAATTTGTAATAAATTTAGAAATAATAAATAGGTCAAGACTATGTTTGAAAAAAGTAAACAGCCTTGGATTGAAATTGGGTATGGAATTTTTTCTTCGCAAGGTCCTAACGGTTTAAAGATTGATGTAATGGCAAAGAAGTTGAATAAAAGTAAATCCTCTTTTTATCATCATTTTGCAGATATTGATGGATTTATTGATTGTCTTCAGCAATATCATCTTTTTAAATCCGTACGTGTAGCGGCTCAAGCCAAATTATGTCAAAACATCATGCCTGACATAATAAATTTACTGATTGACATTAAACAAGATTTACTATTTAATAGGCAGCTAAGAATAAACAGGCATATTCCAAGATATAAAGAGTGTTTTGATAAAGCTCAAAAAACAGTAGAAAGAGGCTTTATTAAAATTTGGTCAGAAGCTATTGGCTTAGATGAAAATTTAGCTCAAGTTGTTCTGAATTTAGTAGCAGAAAATTTTTACTTACAAATTACAGAAGAAACTCTTACGTATAATTGGCTTTCAGGTTATTTTCTCGAAATTCTAATGATGCTACGTAGCCTAAGTAAAAATGTATAATAGTGATTTTTCTTATCAAATTAGACGGTTCTGTCTAAAATAAATACATGTATTACTTCATCTTTGCCAAAGTTATTTTTTTACAAAGATGCGAGCACGTAGTTTAAAGTATTTTTTGGTTTATTTAACCCCATTAATTGTACTGTTTTCTCTTAATTGCGAAGAATATTATACTTTTTTAGCAATAGTATTTGTTTTTGTATTTATACCTTTTGTAGAGCTTTTTACCAAGGCCTCTACTACCAACCTAGATAAAATTGAAGAAGAAATAGCAAAAGCTGATAGATTCTATGACTGGTTACTTTATGGATTAGTACCTTTGCAATATATTATTTTAGCTTTTTTCCTGCAAAGAGTCAGTAATTATGATTTATCTACTCTTACTAAAATCGGAATCACAACTGCGTTCGGTATTTCTTGTGGTATATTAGGAATCAATGCAGCTCATGAACTAGGACATAGAACTACCTGGTATGAGCAATTGATGAGTAAGATGCTTTTGTTTACAACACTTTATTTGCACTTCTTTATTGAACATAATCGTGGACATCATAAGAACGTTTCCACCGATGAAGACCCCGCTTCAAGTAGAATCGGAGAATCTGTCTATGCTTTTTATTTTCGTTCTATTTGGGGTGGTTGGAAATCAGCTTTTCGTTTAGAATCAGAAAGACTAAAACGGAATGGGTTTCCGTTTTGGAGTATCAAAAATGAGATGCTAATTTTTCAAGTTATTCAATTGTCTTTTTTAATAGGTGTTACTTTAGTTTACGGAATACGAACATGTCTTTTTTTTATTCTTGGTGCTGGTATAGGCATATTGTTACTTGAAACGGTCAACTATATAGAACACTATGGTTTACGGAGAAAAAAAGTAGGGGATAAATATGAAAGAACTTTACCTGTTCATTCATGGAATTCTAATCACCCGCTTGGGCGGCTTGTGTTACTGGAACTTTCCCGGCATTCAGACCATCATTATATTGCCAGTAGGAAATATCAGTTGTTGCGTCATTTTGATGAAAGCCCGCAGATGCCGGCTGGGTATCCGGGTATGATGATTATTTCACTTTTTCCACCACTTTGGTTTAAACTGATGAATAATCGAATTGATGAATATAGGAAAAAACTTGGGGGGTGACCAACTTTCAGATTAAAAAAAGTCGGTAAGAGTTTATAAATGATATGCGCTGTATTTCTTCAATTACCTTTTCTGAATTTTAAAATGTGAGGACCAACAATTATCGTAAATTCATTATTAGAAGTTCACCTTGAATCTGAATAATTCGGTTTTGTATTAATAATAATAATTTCAATCGCACCAGTGTTCATAACCATTTATACTTATCTGATTAGTTTGCTTATTTATAATGGCCGAAGGTGTTTTAATTAATACTCTTTGTTAACGAAAATTGTTTGAAGCTGTGCTGCTTTTGGTTAGTATCTATTACTTTCTCCTTTGACATCGTTGGATTCCAATTTCTTGAAGTGTGACTTATTTTAAATTTATCGTCATTAGTTGTAGTGGTATTTTTACAAGAATAGCGAAAGAAAGGTATCGGGCAAATGGCAGCGTATTTCATAATTTGAAATGGGCATTTAATTAGGATAGTATACAGAGGTATTATATGATTATCAGGATAAAACAAAATATTTCAAGGTTTAAATTTATTGCGGTATGCCAGATAATGAAGCATACTCTTTAATAGTTTGTTTAAAAGAAATACCAATTGGTAAATCTATATTATTGGTCAGGTGTACAGTTTGTAGTCTTATAAGCTTTATATAATTTTTATTTACTGCAAACTTATGATGAATACGAAGAAATTGTTCGTCGAGGTCTTCTGAAATTAATTTCAGAAGTGACTTTTTTAGAACGTACTTTTTCTCTTGCGTATGAATATAACAATAGTTGCCTTGGGCTTCTATGAATATAATGTCATCCAATTTTGTCTTTTCATGGTGATTGAGCTTTGGTTTTAAAAATAAAAACTTTGTGTCATTTTCAAAGCGAAGTTTTCTTTTTTCACTTTCCTCAAACAATAATATAATGTTTGACTGTAAGGTTAATTGATGAAATGGTTTTACGATATATGATATTTTCCTAATTGATTTTGCTTCATAATAAACAGAAAATTCTGAAGAACTTGTAGTAAGTATAATTGGGATTTCAGAGTGTTCTAATTCTTTCAATAATTTTATCCCTTTGGCTTTATTATTTATAAATATATCGGATATAATGACATCAATTTCTTTAATGTGATTTTGTAAATAAACCAGGAATGGTTCAAGAAGAGTAAATGTATCGACTAAGACTATGTTATAGTCAGTCGACACTGTATTTGATAGCATAATCTCAATTTTTATTCTATCAACTGGGTCATCTTCAAGTAATACTACCTTTATGGTTTTCATATTGATAACTTAATGTTTGTAGAGTGTCCAATATTAACCAATACTAGGTGAATATAAAAAAAAGAGAGGATTTTAAGTCGTTTTGGTCAGTAAATAGTCTAAAATGTATTGAACTGACCTGAATACTTAATCCATAAATTTAGAAATCTTATAAAATTAAGCTGTTGTGAACACTCCTGCAAAAATAAATCTAAAGTTGCTATGTTTCGTAATTGTTTGTGTGTCTACCTTACCTTTTTCTGAAAATGTAAACGCTCAAAAATTTTTATTTAAAGATTGCCGCAATGAAAATAACATAGACAGTTTAAAAAAGTGGTTAACCAATAATAAATCATCGACAGACGCTGATAGGTTAAGAAATTTAATAAAATTAGATCTGATGTATTTTAATAGATTTGCCATCTTTGAAAAATTAGATGAGATTAAAACTCTTTCTGATAGATTGAATAATAATGTTGGAATAACTTATTATTATTTTATGAAGGCTTATTTTTTAAGTTATACAACTGTGAAAGAAGCAAATGAAAATTTACGCTTGGGGCATTTGTACTTTGATAAGTCGGATGATCTAGAATTAAAGCGTTTTTGCAATGGGGTCGAGTTATTAGTTAATTTGAATCTTGAACGGACTACCACCGAGGGCAGGTTTCCCAAAGCTAAGTCTATATTTTATAATAAAATTGAATTAAGTGAAAAGCAATACAATTTATTAGATGAATTTCAAAAAACCGATTATCTTTTACATGCAAGTTCTGCCGAGATGGAGTTTAATGGTATTACATTAAAATACAAGAAGTATATTGACGAAATGGATTACATTTCAAAAAAGTATCCTAAAATCGGTTATGCCAAAGTTGTGTTCGGCCTTTATGCTGTTATATATTATGATTTTAATCACAATTATGATAAATCCATAAAGATATGCAAGGAGATTGTTGGGTTTTTAGATTCTACTGAAGCTTTAGCAAAAGCAAGAATTTATTATACTTTAGCCAACATTTATGTCAAAACT
>CALRLS020000389.1:0-5606 GCA_943368815.1 Cyanobium sp. NIES-981 | reverse complement strand
TTATGCAGGGGCAAGTCTGGCGCAACCTGTATGGAATAGACTGGAAGAACTGGCAATAGAAACCATTGGAGAGAGAATCCCTATCATCACGGGTTTAGGTTGTACAGAATCGGGGCCCTCGGCTTTATTTGCGAATTGGGGAGGTGCCTATTCCGGACTTCTGGGTGTGCCTGTAGCTGGTATGGATGTTAAAATTGTTCCTGATGGCGATAAACTGGAAGCCCGCTATAAAGCACCGAACGTGATGAAGGGATACTGGAGGAATGAAGAGGCAACACTAAAAGCATTTGACGAAGAAGGCTATTATAAAACCGGAGATGCAGTAAAGTTTGTAGATGAAAATTACCCTGACAAAGGCTTGCTATTTGATGGCCGGATAGCTGAAGACTTCAAACTTTCGACAGGCACCTGGGTAAATGTGGGAGTGCTAAAAGCAAAACTGATTGCAGCAGGCTCGCCTATAGTGCAGGATGTGGTGCTGGCTGGTATAGATAAGGATTATGTAAGCGCTATTCTCTTTCTGAACGCGGAAGCCTGTAGAAAAATAGCTAATCTTTCAATAGAAACTCATCATCAGGAAGTTTTTCAGCATGAGACTATTTCAGACTATCTGAATAGTTTTCTGAACGGATTTAATCAATCGGCTACAGGTAGTGCCACCAGAGTTGAGAAAATAGTAGTAGCCTTAGACCCTCCCTCAATTGATTTGGGAGAAATTACAGACAAAGGCTCATTGAATCAGCGTATTGTGCTGAAACACAGAGCGCATTTAATAGAACAATTATATCAGTAAATATTCAACATCAAATAAAACATTGTATTAATGAACCCTCCTTTTAGAGCCGACCATGTAGGTAGTTTATTACGCACACCTGCCGTCAAAGAAAATCGTACAAAGTGGAAAAAAGGTGAGATTTCTGCCGAAGAATTGCGCGCCATTGAAGATGCAGGTATTCTTGAAACTGTAAAAAGACTGGAATCAACAGGGATGAAGTCTATTACCGATGGTGAGTTCCGACGTGATTATTTTCACCTTGATTTCTTGAAAGAACTGGCAGGTGTTTCAGTAACGGGTGGCATTGATGCAAACCCGAATGCAAAAGTGGCTGAAGATGGATTTAAGCCTCCTGTATTGAGTGTAACAGGGAAGCTAAAGCATGTGAAAGATATTCAGGTGGATGATTTCAAATACCTGCAATCAATCGTTACACAAACGCCAAAGGTAAGTATACCATCTCCTACCATGATTCATTTCAGAGGAGGCAGGAAATCAATTGATATTAACTCTTACCCTGATATGGATGAGTTCTTTCATGATTTATCCACAGCTTATCGGGAAGAAATTGACCATTTGTACAAAGCAGGACTTCGTTATTTACAGCTTGATGATACCAATCTTGCTTACTTATGCGACCCCAAAATGCGTGCAGCGGCAGCAGAAAGAGGCGAAGACCCCAATGCACTACCAAGAACTTATGCTGCTTTGATTAATTCAGTAATTGATGACCGTCCGGAAGATTTAACAATCGGTATACATCTTTGCAGGGGTAACTATCGCAGTACGTGGTTTGCCGAAGGTGGTTATGAGCCTGTGGCCGAAATCCTTTTCAATGAAATAAATGTAGATGCCTATTTTCTGGAGTATGATGATGAACGCAGCGGAGATTTTGCACCTCTGCGCTTTGTGCCTAAAACTAAAAATGTTGTGTTAGGTATTGTTTCGTCAAAACAAAAAGAATTAGAGAATATAGACGATTTATGCAAACGCATTGATGAGGCCGCTCAATATATGCCTTTAGAAAATATGTGTGTAAGCCCACAATGTGGTTTTTCATCAACCCATCATGGCAATGATATGACCCACGACGACCAATGGCGCAAAATTGAATTGGTAGTGAATACGGCTATAAAGGTTTGGGGGGAGGCGTAGGGCAAAGAACTTAGTGCTTAATTGAACTTTCATAAACCACTCAATATGAAAAATATCATTTTTCTGATGCTCTTTGCCAGCATTACTGCCCAGGGGCAGAACATCGCCAGGATTGATTCGGGTAATATCAATGGAGCCCGTTACAGAATTCTCTTTCCTAATGACTGGAAAGGGAAACTGGTGATGTATGCGCATGGCTATGAGTTTAATGGAAGCCCTTTACAGAGCAGGAGTCCTCAGTTTCTGAAAAATATGAGTCCTTTTCTGGACAGAGGCTTTGCCGTAGCCGCCTCCGATTATCAGTTTCAGGGATTAGCCTTGGCGCAGGGAGTAGATGATACTGAAGCCTTACGCAAATATTTCTTCGATAAATATGGCAAGCCCGATTCTACTTACATGGTAGGGGGCTCGATGGGTGGAGGAGTCACTTTAGCTATTATGGAAAACTTCGATGCTAATTATCAGGGAGCTTTGCCGCTTTGTCCGCTTTCGAGCAGAATCTACCTGCAATGCCGTAAAGAGTTTGATATGTATGCTACTTTCAATGGTTTATTCCCCGGCGTTGCTACCTCTTTAAATACTATCTTTGACTTGAAAAACCCTTATCAGGCACAGGATGCAAGAAAAATGATGGCTAAGGCAATGGAGATTAAAAAAGCGATTATTGCTAAAGATTCTGCTCTCGCTATAGCCTTTGCAAAACGGTTTGATTTGAAATTTGATGATTTGCCTTTCTCTCTGTTTTTCAATGAAAATGTGTTGCGTGACATCGCTCAGAAAGCAGGAGGGAATCCTTTTGATAATACCAACACAGTCTATTCAGGTTTTCCTGATAATCTGTTAGTCAACCAAAAAGCCGAGCGTTTGGCAGCAACAGTGAATCCTGATGTGGTCTTTAGTAAATATGACCGTTCCGGTAATATCAATAAACCTGTATTATTGGTGCATACGATTTACGACCAACTGATACCGCCAACATATGGCGTAGTGAATTTCGAAAACATGGTACATCAAAAAGGCAAAGACCAGTATTTTACGGTTAGGTATACAAAAGGGCAGGGGCACTGTGCGTTTTCACCTCAGCAAATAGCCTTATCTTTTGATGAATTAAGGAACTGGACTAAAACCGGAATAAAAGCAAAAGCAGGTTTTATGGAGTAAATGACTTTCTTTACAGGTCGAAGTGAGAATTTGAGCTTATAAATTTCAATTCCAATGATTGACATTAACAAAATAGTAGCCATAGATGTACATACCCATGCAGAGGTTTCCTGTTGCCAGCCGCATGACGATTATCGGTCTGAGTTTGACCTGGCTTTTGCCAAATACTTCAAATCTGATAAGCGTCCGACTATTCAGGAAACAACCGACTATTATCGTGAACTGAATATGGCTTTTGTGATGTTTACGGTCGATTCAGAGTTTAATGTAGGCAAACGGAGAATTCCTAATAAAGAGGTGGCAGAGGGGGCATTGAAAAACGATGACGTGATGATTGCTTTTGCCAGTATCGACCCGCATAAAGGACGTATGGGCGCGAGAGAAGCCCGTGATTTAATTGAAAATTATGGGGTAAAAGGTTTTAAATTTCACCCTACGGTACAAGGCTTTTATCCGCAGGATAAAATGGCCTATCATTTATATGATGTCATTGCCGAATATAAACTGCCGATGCTTTTCCATTCAGGACATTCCGGCTTTGGTAGTGGTGTACGTGGAGGCGGTGGGCTTCGTTTGGAATATTCTAACCCGATGCATCTGGATGATGTAGCGATTGATTTTCCTGATTGCCCGATTATCATAGCGCATCCAAGCTGGCCCTGGCAGGATGAAGCCTTGTCAGTAGCCATGCACAAGCCTAATGTATATATTGATTTAAGTGGCTGGTCGCCTAAGTATTTTCCGAAACAATTGGTACAATATGCGAATACCTTATTGAAAGACCGGATGCTTTTTGGAACAGACTTCCCTTTGATTACTCCTGAGCGATGGATAAAAGATTTTGATGAAGCAGGTTTCAAACCGGAAGTAAAACCATTAATTTTAAAGGAAAATGCAATTCGATTACTTGGATTGCAGTGAGAGTATCATCTAAGACCCCTAATTGCAATTAATTCTATGAAAAAAGTTTACCTTAGCCTGTCACTATTACTACTGTGTTTCTTCAATAGCTATGCCCAATCGACCCCGGAAGCACCTCAGTTAGAGTTTGTTTGTGAAATGAAAGTAAAGCTAAATCCGGCGATAGTTGTAGGGGAGACCCCTCACGGAATCCGCCGTATTATTACTATTATTGGAGGTACGGTTGAAGGCCCGAATGTAAAGGCTGAAATATTGAATGGCGGTGCCGACTGGCAAATTGTGAGAAGCGATGGCGTAGCAGAACTGGAAGCGCATTATCAGATGAAAACAGATGATGGTGTATTTATCTATATCAAGAACACGGGGATAAGAGCCGCAAGCCCGGAAGTAGCAGCGCGAATTGCCAAAGGTGAGCAAGTGAGTCCCTCGGAATATTATTTCAGAGCTATCCCGAAGTTTGAAGCTCCAAAGAGCAGCAAATATGACTGGATGAACAATGCCATTTTTATTTGTAAAGGGCAACGTAATCCTGATAATGTAGCCATTCAGGTATGGAAAGTGAAATAAAAACAATCAGCCTATTCAACCCCTACGATAATGACATTTAACGCCAAAAACCTTATAGATAGCTCCCCTCTTAGCAAATTGCAATATGCTACACTCATTGTTTGTTTTTTCATGAATATGCTCGACGGCATGGACGTACTCGTTATTTCTTATGCTGCGCCGGCTATTTCTCAGAACTGGGGCATAAGTCCACAGGCTTTAGGTGCAGTATTCAGTTCAGGCTTATTCGGAATGACATTCGGGGCTTTGTTTCTTGCCCCTGTAGCTGATCGGATTGGCCGGAAAAATATGATAATAATAAGCGCAGCATTGATGGGGTCAACTGTATATCTTACTTCATTTGCTTCTTCCATTTACTGGTTAGTTGTGTTGAGGTTTATCAGTGGTTTAGGTATTGGCAGTATGCTGGCGAGCACTGCCGCATTGGCTGCTGAATACACCCCTCACAAAACCAAAGATTTCTGGGTCAGCTTTGTTATTTCAGGTTATCCTGTAGGCGCTGTTGTATCTGGTCTTGCGTCCGGGCAAATAATCGTGGAGGATGGTTGGCAGAGTATGTTTCAGCTCGCCGGAGTTATTACCATCATTTCGTTACCTGTTATCTATTTCTTTTTAACGGAGTCTTTAGACTTCTATATTAAAAAACAGCCTAAAGGCGCTTTAGCTAAAATTAATAATATTCTGATAAAAATGGGTTTCGAGCCTGTTGAAGCAATGCCGACAACATCAACCGAAAAACCAAAGACCTCTATACAATCGTTGTTAGGAAAAGACTATCAGGTGGCAACCATTCAACTATGGATAGCTCTGTTTTTTGCTTTTGCTACTTTGTATTTCCTCACAAGCTGGATACCGAAACTGGCTACTAATGCAGGCTTATCAATGGAACTGGCAATCTATACCGGAACAGTATTCAATATAGGTGCCTGGTTTGGTATTATGACCCAGGGATATTTCTCAAGCAAATATGGTCTTAAAAGGACGATTGGTACTATTCTGATTCTGACAGGTGTATTGATGGCAAGCT
>CALRLS020000388.1:0-5609 GCA_943368815.1 Cyanobium sp. NIES-981 | reverse complement strand
GACAGAATAATGATGCAATGCTACCGCTGCCAGCATTTTATGAGGAATATTCTTCATTAATGTTTCTGTCCAGGCATAATCTCCGTCACTGGCTCCTGAGGCAATCCGGTAAATTTGTGAGGTATTGTCCCAGTCGGTCATAAATGTGGCATATTGCCGATAAATATTGGCATAGTATTCGGCAGTCATATTACCGCCACAGCCCCATGCCTCATTGCCTACTCCCCACAATTTAACATTCCAGGGCTTTTCACGGCCATTTTGTTTCCGGAGTTCAGACATCGGACTACCTCCCTGGTGATTGACATAAGTAACCCAGTCTGTCATATCTTTAACCGTTCCGCTTCCAACATTGGCCGCCAGATAAGGTTCTGCACCAATACGTTCGCAAAGGTCAAGGAAATCATGTGTACCAAAGCTATTGTCTTCGGTTACGCCTCCCCACCACACGTTCACCATTTTAGGGCGGCTGGCTTTAGGACCAATTCCATCTTTCCATTGATAAGTATCTGCAAAACAACCACCCGGCCAACGAAGATTCGGGATTTTCAGGTCTTTCAATGCCTTAATTACATCGTTCCGGACTCCGGCTGTATTCGGGATTTTTGTATTTGCCTCACCCACATAAATACCACCGTAGATACAACGGCCAAGGTGTTCGGCAAAATGGCCGTAAATATGCTTGCTGATTTGTGTTTTTGCCAAATCAGTGTTAAGTGTAATTTTTGTCTGGGCTGCGGCAGTAAAAACTATACCTGCTAAAAAGAATGAAAGAAAGGCTTTTTTCACTTTGCTGATAATTTTGATCATAGTTGTTTTTAGGTTAGTTTAGAAACTATTTGAAAAGTAATTGTGCAAACTCCATCAGGTCATGTCTCCAGACTGGCCAGGTATGGCCTCCGGCATATTCGCTGTATTTATATTTCACACCCATTTCATCAAATTTTTTCATCATAATCTGGTTATTGGCATGGGCAATATCCTCTTTGCCGCCTTGTGAAATCCAGAATTCTTTGAGGTTGGCGTTTATTTTATCGCTGTTAGTCTTCATAAATTCATATTGCGGGTCTGATAGTTTGGTATTATTAGCCCACCAGCCCGAACTGAAAACGCCGAGGTAATTAAACATATCGGTATTTCTGACACCTGCATGAAGCGTCTGCAAGCCACCCATCGAAAGCCCTGCCAATGCCCTGTTTTTACCGTCTGTCAAAACCCGGTAATTTGCTTCTACAAATGGAATTACGGCATTTTTTAATTCATTTTCGAAAGCCTTTAGTGAATTTTCGCCGAAGCCTGCTA
This sequence comes from Cyanobium sp. NIES-981, assembly GCA_943368815.1. Classification (GTDB taxonomy): domain Bacteria; phylum Bacteroidota; class Bacteroidia; order Cytophagales; family Spirosomataceae; genus Emticicia. The sequence goes on along the minus strand of CALRLS020000388.1, from coordinate 4,307 downwards.
CACCTCCGCCCATGCCTATATTGCCATCAACCATGACAATCAGCATTGGTTTGGCCTTTTTATCGGCAATCAGATTATCCAGAATCAAATCAGTTTTGCCTTGTGTCGCCCAGCCCCGCTGGTCTTCGCCACCTCCATGTAATAGATATAGGACAGGATACTTATCAGTAGTTGCATCATATCCGGGAGGGGCATAGATATACATTTCACGCCATGCATTAGAAGCTTTTGAAAAGTATTTTTTTATGCGAATGTCTCCATGTGGTACATCTTTCAAGGCATAGAATCCTCCTTCTTTGTACGGAATTTCAATGCCACTGGCCATGCGTCCCATACCGTAGAAAGATTCACTGGCAGGGTCGGCAATGGCTACTCCATCTATTAACAGAGAATAATAATGAAAGCCTCTGCTGATAGAGTCGGTTGTAACTGTCCAGAAGCCGCTTGTGTCTTTTACCATCTCATACTTTTTACCTAAATCAATCTGTACCTTTTGTGCCTCAGGAGCTTTTACCCGGAACATCACACGGTTATCAGGCAAAATCTGAGGGTACTTTGCATTTCTGATATTACTTGCTGCAGGGGTGCCTAAGACAGAGTATCTGGTAAAATCTTTGGTACTGACAGGTTTAAACAAAAACTGTGAGAACATATACAGACCATTTTTCCAGACTTTGAAATCATGTACGCCCGGCTCGATATAGTAAATATGCGGCACGTCTTTTTCATAGAGATACTCATGTGTGCGTTTGCTGAAAGTAATCAGCCCATCGGCATCGCCACAGGAAATCCAGAGCAATTTGAGTTTTTTTCTGGCTTCATCGGGGTTTGGTACCAGTTCTTCCGGCCGCTTGGTATTAGGCGCTGAAGAAAAACCACCTACCCAGGCAAATTTATCCATATTGCCCAAGCCAAAATTGAGTGATTGTCCGCCACCCATCGAAAGCCCGGCAATGGCACGATTCTCACGGTCGGTAAGAACAGGATAATTCTTTTCTACGTACGGAATGAGGTCATTCAGCAAATCCTTTTCGAAAGTGGCAAAGGCTTCTACTTTTTCCTTGTCAAATATATTGCCTATGGCACGGTCATCTTTCATTGCTCTGCCATTAGGCATCACAACTATCATGGGTTGTATTTTGCCCTCGGCATAAAGATTATCCAGAATCACAGGTGGGTTGCCACCTTTCAGCCATTCTTTTTCGTCACCACCAATGCCGTGCAAAAGGTATAGTACAGGATACTTTTTCTTTTTATCAAAACCGGGTGGGGTATATACCAATGCTTTGCGGGCATTGCCAACGGTCTTTGATTCGTATTGAATCGAATCCAGCTTGCCTTTGGCTATGCCAGTGCGCTCTTTGTCAAATCCTTTGGGTGCTTCTTTTTCGATAGTCTGGGCGAACGACGAAATCATGATGCCCAGAATACAGAAGACTAATGCGAGTTTTTTCATACTATTAATAATTTTGCTTCATCTGATAAATGTATAATTCTACTGCTAATGAAAAGAACCTATGACTATCTTATTTTTTAAAAAGAAGAGGTGCCAGTTGATACAGGCTTCTACGCCAGGTCTGGAACTCATGTGCAGTGCCCTCAGAAATATAAGATACTACATTGAAGCCTGCATTTTTCAATTCTTCAGTTGCTTTTCTTACATTTTCTGGTCGCTCTTTGCTACCACAGCTCAGAAAAATGAGTTTTACCTTAGCTTTATCTTTGATGTCGGCAGGTGCGTAAATACCTCCGCTTAACAAGCCATAATAAGAGAATACATCCGGATTATTCAGGGTAATTGTTTTTGTTTCCATGCCACCCATCGACAGCCCCGCCATAGCCCGATTGTCTTTATTGGCAATAGTACGGAAATTAGCATCTACATAGGGTATCAGTTCATTCAATAAAACAGTCTGGAAAGGTTCAATTTTGAAATTACGTATTCCTCCAGGTTTTACGTCGTTCGTCATGCCATAGGTCATTACGATGATAAAAGGTTTTATCTTGCCTTCTGCAATCATATTATCCATTATCAGGTTCGCATGTCCCTGATTACTCCATGCGGTTTCATCTTCACCCCAGCCATGTTGTAAATAGAGAACCGGGTATTTGGTTTTCTTATCATTTTGATAAGCCGGTGGTGTATACACAAATGCTCTTCTTGAAGTATTGGTACTAGGTGATGGAAAAAGGACTTGCTGAACATGCCCATGAGGAACATTTTTTAATGCATAAAAATCCTGGTCATGGGCAGGTATTTCGATACCGCTTTCCCAACGGACAGAACCATAATAATTGAGCGCTCCGGGGTCGTTGAATTTTCCGCCATCTATTCTGACGTTATAATAGTGAAAACCTTCGTCTAAAGGACCTTCGGTTGTACCCATCCAGCTACCATCTTCCGCTTTACTCAATTTTGTGCCACCTCTGCCTCCAAGTCCCAGGCTTACTCTTACACTATCGGCAGCAGGCGCTACTATTTTAAAACGGGCGTAGCGTTGTGAATTGACCATAGGGTATTCCTGTCCGGGTTGATTCAATGAAGAAGGCTTAAAATCTTCCACTACAGCAGAAGGCTGTGTCTGAGCAAAGGAAGCACTACCAGATATGGCAGTGAAAAGTACTATTTTTAAAAATCTGTTTTTCATTGTTTTATGGGTTGATTATGTCTGAACTTTACTTGAAAATTTCCTGTAATGAATGGGCTAAAAATAATTTACAGTTCATCCAGGTATGCCCACCTGATACGATGAGCGGCTCTACTTTGATTTTCTTTTCCTGAAACATGGCAATGTTCTGCTTTACGCTTTCATAAAGAAAATCTTCAGTTCCTACACTGATTGTAAATTTTTTCACCTGTTTGTTAATCAGATTGGCATCAGGGTTCCAGTCTGTAAAATTCTTTTTAAATTCATCGGTAGCTGTATAAGGTGCATAAGAGCAGATATAGCCGAATTTATCCGTATTCGTAAAACCGATATTGAGTGTCTGGCCGCCACCTACTGAAAAACCTGCCACTGCACGATTTTTACTATCTTTTGCAACCGGATAATTGGCTTCAATGAAAGGAATAATATCGTTGACAATCTCTTTGGTAAAATCAGGCATCGGGCTTGGGCGGACATTACCGTAAGGCATGACAATAATCATGGGTTTTGCTTTGCCCTGGGCTATCAGGTTATCTGCAATCAGATTGGCGTGGCCTACTTTTGTCCAGGTTTCCTGCGTGTCGGAGCCTCCGTGAATCAGATATAATACAGGATATTTTGTTTTACCACTGCCATCAAAATTAGGTGGAGTGTATACCAATAAATCGCATGTGCGCCCTAAAGTTTTAGCATTGTAATATTGATAATGAATTTTGCCATGTGGTACATTCTGTAAAGCATGGACAAGGGGAGTATTACCCGGAATCTCTACGATGCTGCGTTTAAAGCGTTCATTAGCAAAAATATAGGTATTGTTTGGGTCTGCTATCTGAACACTGTCTACATAAAAACTATAAGGATAAATATCAGGTTTAATGCCCGGAACAGTTACTGACCATATCCCTGAGGTATCTTTGGTCAATGACACTGGTGCCTTTAGAAACTCGCCTGAAAGCGTTACTTTTTGGGCTTTTTTAGAATAATACCTGAAAGTTGCACTATTGTCAGCATGTACATCAGGTGAGCTGATGACTGGGGGTCTTTGCTGTGCAAGTATTGACATACCTGACAGGAGTATCATAAGACCAAACAGGATATATTTTTTCATGGTTATCATATCAATATTTTATTGGAATAATAAAGGCAAGGTCTCATTCAGGTATTTCTTCACGTTCATCCAGGTGTGTCCGCCATCGGTTACATAGCTTTTAAAGTTTACCTTTTTGGCTTTTAAGTAATCTTCAAACTCTACTGTGCCTTTGTATAAAAAGTCTTCGGTACCAATACCCGACCATAGCAATTTCAGTTGCTTGTTGGTTTGATCCGCATTGCCGCTTATATGGCTGAATCCTTTGTCCATTTCGGCAGGTGATATATAGGAAGCATAGCTGCATACCCAGGCAAATTTGTCCATATTATTAAAGGCGGCTCTCAGGGTCTGACCACCTCCGCGAGAAAAACCAGCAATAGCACGATTTTGACGATTATTGAGGGTGCGATAATTCTTTTCGATATACGGGATGATATTGGTGATTAAATCTGTCTCAAAAAACTTAGCTCTTTTTACTGCATCCTCGCTATCGCGATTCATAATGTCAGCAGGTTTGGATAAGCCTTTTTGCTCAGCAATGCGAGCAGCAGGATTTCCATAGGGCATTA
>CALRLS020000387.1:0-5648 GCA_943368815.1 Cyanobium sp. NIES-981 | reverse complement strand
ATTTTTATATTTTGCACGTAAGCGTAATTCACTCAAAGTAAAATAACAATTTTGAATTTTCAAAATATTTTGAAAAAAATAACACAAAAACCAAACCAAAGTCTATTACTTCATAACTAATTGACTAGCAATATTTTACAATATAGAACAATAAATGCTGTCGTGTAAAAATTTACCCGATTTTAAAAGCCGGGTAAGCGATTAGCAGCGAAATATCCAATAATGGGCATGGTACATGCAAATTATTGCCCCCGAAATATATAATATCTAGTGTAATTTCGCTTATTTCGTGTTCTAAAAAATCAGCAGAAAATGTTCTCTACCCAGACTTATATCGAAAGACGCAGCACCCTGAAACGTACTGTTGGAAGTGGATTAATTTTAATAATGGGCAACGAAGAAGCGCCCATGAATTACCATGATAATACCTATCGCTATCGTCAGGATAGCAATTTTCTGTATTATTTCGGCATCAGCCTTGCCAATTTAGCAGCAGTGATTGACGTGGATTCAGGTGAGGAAATTATTTTCGGAGATGAATTTACAATGGACGATATTATCTGGGTTGGGCCACAACCTACACTGAATGATCAGGCTCGTAAAGTAGGCGTTTATCGTACTGAACCGTATGCGAAACTTGCAGATAAACTGGCGAAAGCTTCAAAAGTACATTTCACACCACCTTATCGCTATGAAAACAAGTTCAAGCTAAGCGAATGGCTGAATATACCCGTTGGTCAATTGAAAGCAAAGGCTTCTGTGGAGCTTATTAAAGCAATTATTTCACAAAGAGCTTATAAATCGGCAGAAGAAATAGTACAAATGGAAGAGGCTGTTAATATATGCCGTGAAATGCATATTGCAGCCATGCGCGAAACCAGGGCGGGCAGAAAAGAATTTGAGATAGCAGCCATTATCCACGGTAAAGCCCTTGAATTCGGTGGTGAGCTTGCCTACCCTATTATATTCAGCGTAAACGGTCAAACACTTCACAATCATTATCATGGCAATACCATGACAGAAGGGAAATTGGCTCTCAATGATTCTGGTGCCGAAAATGCCATGTTTTATGCAGGGGATATTACCCGTACGATTCCGGTTAGTAAAAAGTTTACTGAAAAGCAAAAAGAAATCTATAATCTGGTGCTGAAAATGCAGATAAGCGCCATAGAAGCACTTAAACCGGGTGTTCAGTTCAAAGAAGTGCATCTACTGGCCAACAGAGTATTACTAGAGGGTTTAAGTGACCTGGGTTTCGTAAAAGGCAATACAGATGAAATGTTGGCTGAAGGAGTGCAGGGTCTTTTCATGCCACACGGTCTTGGCCATGCCATTGGCCTGGATGTACATGACATGGAAGACCTGGGAGAAAACTATGTAGGCTATAGAGACGGACTGGAAAGAAGTACACAATTAGGGTTAAAATCGCTTAGAATGGCGAAAGAATTAGAAGAAGGGTATGTGGTAACAGTAGAACCCGGTCTCTATTTTATTCCTGAACTGATTGATAAATGGAAAGCTGAAAAGAAGTTCACCGATTTTATTAATTACGAAAAACTGGAACAATACAAAGACTTTGGCGGTGTGCGTATAGAGGATAACTGCGTGATAAGCCCTGATGGCTATCAGATATTAGGAAAACCTATTCCTAAAACTGTGGAAGAAGTAGAAGATTTGAAAAATTAATACTATTGGAGGCGCATCTTTTAATAAAAATGCGCCTATTTTTTTATAAATCTATGAAAAAACTTATCATTGTTCTATCCCTTATCTCAAAAAGCATGCTTGCCCAAAATGTTAATTATGATGAGGCTAAAATACCTCCTTATACCCTACCGGATATTCTCTCCGGCGTAGATAATAAGAAAATTACCTCTGTTAAACAATGGGAAGCCAATCGCCCGGCTTTGCTTCAGGTATTTGCCGAGAATGTTTATGGCCCTACTCCTACCATCTCTACCAAGCAACAATACAAAGTAATAGAAACTAAAAATGATGCATTAGGCGGAAAAGCCATTCGTAAACAGATTCTAATCACCTTTGATGATTATCCTCAATTAAAAGGTATCAATATTCTGCTCTATATCCCTAAAAATGTAGCCAAACCTCCAATATTCGTAGGCTTGAATTTTGAAGGCAATCATTCAATCGGCAATGACCCCGATGTGCCGATTAGTCAAAACTGGATGATTGATTTTCAGAAAAACCCTGAAAGAGTAAAAGACAACCGGGCTTTGGAAGCATCACGGGGTAAGGCAGTTGTAGAAAGCTGGCCTGCCGAAATGATTATTGATAAAGGCTTTGCAATGGCTACTGCTTATTATGGCGACATAGAACCGGATCACGCCGAGGGCTGGAAATCAGGATTAAGAGGAGCTATAGGTATGGATGATGAAAAAAAATGGTGCGCCATGGGTGCATGGGCCTGGCAATTGAGCAGAATGTTGGATTATCTGGAAACTGATACGGAAGTAAACAGCAAAAAAGCCATTGTAATAGGTCATTCAAGATTAGGGAAAGCGGCTTTCTGGGCTGCGGTACAAGACCAGCGCTTTGCGGCCTTTATCTCTAATGAATCGGGCGAAGGTGGTGCCGCTTTGAAAAGACGTTGGTTTGGTGAAACCCATGAAATCATTAACACCAATTTCCCTCATTGGTTTTCAGGAAAATACAAAACTTATAGTGGTAATATTCAATCATTACCTATCGACCAACACCAGTTGTTCGGTCTTATTGCTCCACGTCCTGTCTACGTTTCAAGTGCCGAAGGTGACCAATGGGCAGACCCCAATGGAGAATTCCTTTCTCTGAAAAATGCCGAGCCTGTTTTTGCTCTTTACGGCAAAAAAGGACTGGGGGTGAATACTCACCCACCTGTTAATCAACCGGTTGGTGAATATCTCCGTTATCATTACCGCTCAGGTAAGCACGATATGAACGCCTATGACTGGGAACAATACCTGAAATTTGCAGCCGAAGTAGTCAGTAAATAAATCACGAAACTAAAACAATTGCCTTTCTTAGGGATTAGGATAGTATTTTCATATCCTGAGAATATCCTTTTGTCATAATTCTATGTAGTTTTTGCTGATTTATTCCTATTATTAAAACTGATTTTATTTCCTACCTAAACATCCGATTTCAATATGCATCTCACTATTACCAATCTAAACAAAACCTATTCCAATGGCGTACATGCCTTGAAAGATGTTAACCTAACCATCAATCAGGGAATGTTCGGATTATTAGGCCCCAACGGTGCCGGAAAATCTTCATTAATGCGCACCATTGCTACCTTGCAGGAACCTGATAGCGGTGACATTACGCTCGGGAATATCAATGTTTTGACACAGAAAGATGAGGTGCGTAAAACGCTCGGCTACTTGCCGCAGGAATTTGGAGTATATCCAAAAGTAGATGCAATTACACTATTAAATCACCTTGCGGTTCTAAAAGGCATTACCAATGCCACTGAACGTAAATCTGTAGTAGAGGCATTATTGTATAAAACCAATCTCTGGAATGCCCGTAAAAAGAATTTAGGAGGTTATTCGGGTGGAATGAAACAGCGTTTCGGTATTGCACAGGCACTATTAGCTAACCCTAAATTAATCATTGTAGATGAACCTACAGCAGGATTAGACCCTGCCGAACGTAATCGTTTTCTGAATCTATTATCTGAGTTGGGTGAAAATACAGTCGTGATACTTTCGACACATATTGTAGACGATGTGAAAGAACTATGCTCTGACATGGCCGTTTTCAATAAAGGAGAAATACTCTTCAAAGGAAGCCCAGATGAAGCACTGACAGCCATTGCCGGAAAAATATGGGAGAAACGTATTAGTAAGCCAGAGTTGAGCGATTATAAGGAAAACTTCAGAGTTATTTCAGAAAAACTCATTGCCGGAAATCCACTCATTCATGTATTTTCAGAGAGCAATCCCGATGGTACATTTACACCTGTTGAAGGAGATTTAGAAGATGTGTATTTTTCAAAAATATTTGCTTAAACCTTATCCTCTTTACTATTATGTTAAAAGAAACACTAAGGTTTGAGTTTTCTTACCGGAAAAACAGACCAGCTACCTATATATATTTCGGAATCCTGTTTAGCTTATGTTTCCTTGCTGCCACTTCAAAATATGTAAGCTTTGATGGTGTTGCAGGGGGGCAAATCAAAGAGAATTCTCCGTTCTTTTTAGCCTCGATGACCATCATCATGACTTACTTTATGACCTTCATCTGCTCTGCCATTATGGGAGTTGCCATATTAAGAGATTTTGAGCATAAAATGGAATCGCTGATGTTCAGCACAACAGTGTCTAAGTTTGACTACCTGTTCGGGCGTTTTCTGGGTTCATTCATTGTGATGGTGATGGTTTATTCTGCCATCTGGATAGCCTTTATGTTAGGTTTCGCCATAGGCGAGTATTTGCCCTGGGAGCCATCATGGGAAGGCAAAAAAATGCTTCCTTTCAATGCCTGGTCCTACTTTCAACCTTTCATTTTCTGGGGGGTAACCAATATATTTATTCAGGGCTCTATTTTCTTTGCTGCCGGAGCATTGAGTCGTTCGACCATTGTTATTTATACCCAAGGAATAGTCCTGTTGGTTTTATACCAGATAACAGGGACCATCCTGGAAGATATTGACAATAAAAATCTTGCTGCTTTAGTAGACCCATTTTGTTACCGAACCTTTAATATCTATACCGAATACTGGACTCCTGCTCAGAAAAACTCAACGATTGCCCCTCTGGACGGTGTATTGTTGTGGAATCGGGTAATCTGGTGTAGTGTTGCCTTGCTTATTCTAGCTGTTACCTATTTTTCATTCAGCTATAATGTAGTTCGTAATAGCTTGTTTAAGAAAAAAGCGCTTAAAGAAGAAAAATCAGCATTATCCCCTGAATCAATCCGTATTCCGATAGTTCATCAGTTCAGTGGCTTTGGTACGAATCTGAAACAACTCTGGAAAGAGGCATCATTTTATACAAAAATGATAGTGAGTGAAGTACCTTTCATTGCCATTATTTTTGTTGGTCTGGCTGATTTGACTATCAGTTCGTTTTATTTTCAGGAAATGTATGGCACAAGCTCCTACCCTATTACGGCCAATGTGATAGGCTTGCTGAATAATTTTGACCTCTACTTCCTGATAATTGTGGTTTTCTATTCAGGCGAAATTATCTGGAAAGAGCGTGTCACCAATATGCACCTCATTGTTGATGCCACGCCTGTGCCTGACTGGGTGAATCTTTTTGCCAAGTTCATTGGTTTGCTGATAGTTTATATTGGTTTACTATTAATTCTTGTGGTGTCGGGCATTCTGATTCAGGCAAGTCATGGCTATTTCAATTTCGAAATCTCTTTATATTTTAAAGCACTTTTCACCAATACGCTGATTTTTTTGGTGCTTTATACATTGTTATCGTTTTTCGTTCAGGTAATGGCCAACAATAAATTTGTGGGTTTCGCCATGATGTTTGTATTCTTTCTGGTTACCTTTTTTCTTGGAGCCACCGGCATTCAGCACCCTTTATTCTCATTTGGTAGCGGCAGCCTGCGGGATTACTCAGATATGAATAAATACGGACATTTCATTACCAGATTCTCGTGGTTAAAACTCTATTGGTTTGCTTTTG
>CALRLS020000386.1:0-5665 GCA_943368815.1 Cyanobium sp. NIES-981 | reverse complement strand
GGTCTGGAGCAGAAACCATGATTTAGCTTATGACCTGTTGATTTATGTAGCTAACTGGCCACAGGTAAGAATGTATCCCTGGGATACACTATTAGCCGCCCGTGCCATCGAAAACCAGAGCTATGTAATAGGCGTTAACCGCACAGGGCTTGATGGTAACAATGTAGCTCATGCTGGCCATTCTGCTGTCATTGATTTTGCAGGCAAAGTGCTTTTCCGTGAAATTGATAATGAGGTAGTTCATCAGCATACCCTCTCTAAAAGCTCATTAGACGAATTCCGTCAGAAATTCCCTGCTTATCTGGATGCCGATAGCTTTGTGGTAAAATAAATGTGGCGCGAGCCGAGCGACGGTCGCTTCCAGCTCGCATTGATAGCCTCAAAATAAATATAGCTTTAATAGTATAATTTAGCATTATTGCTTGGGAAAACCTACTATTATCTCCTGCGAGCTTCCAGCTCGCGCCACAGGTTTAATAGCAAACTTCATTTTATACTGCCTCAGGATTCTTGCTGCAATCACCCCTACTCTCACCCCCGGTAAAACCCAGGTAAGGATAAAAACATAAGATGGCGTATTTTGCGGCATATATCTTGGCACAACGTTGACAAAAAAGGCTGTTAGAGCGGCTGAATAAGCACCCATCATTTTACCACCATGCCCCAAAAACCAATGCATTTTATCAGGTTTCTGATAACCCATGTATATTTTCAAATCTCCGTAAGCATTTATCAGACATACCACTCCGAATATAGCAAATAAGATAGCCATGCCTTTGAACCCATCAGGGTAAATAAAGCCATAAACTGCATAAGCTATCATCACAATACCACAAATCCCCACACCCCAGGCAGCTACCCAATCAACGGGTTTCGGAACAATTGCTTTTTTCATGTTCAATAATCTTTTACCTGAGAAAGTGGGATAAAAGCTAATGACTCCTATTGTAAGAAAAAACTGATATTTCAATTGAGTGGGATAGATAATAAAGAATATAACAGTGGTAACAAACACCCCAAGCATAGCCCAATAAAAGATAATGCCTGATACATTATGTACTCTTCTACCCTTTTGCGCAATCATGGCTATTAATCCGGTAGATAACGATAAAAAACCACAGATAACGTGTATAATCAGGAAGAAATTGAAAATTTGCTTTTCCATAATTTTGTCGATTTGAAAGGTAATTGATTAAACAGTTAGCATTTAGTTTTAGAATGCCATTAAGCCAATAACTATTGCTTTATTTTCATTCACATCAAATGCGCATTGTTCGAAGCTCGGAGGTCCCATTAGCATAGTAATATTCGAGAAACCAAAAGGCTCTGCAGGTATTTCGCCATTCATATCCAACTGTTTGTTATCGTTTAAATCCTGATATAAAACAATAGCGTATTTACCTTCGAGTATGTCCTCAAACTTCAAAGACACTTCTCCTTCAGGTGTCACTTCCGCCACGGCCGATTTCACGCCTCCACCCCTAGGGAAACTATTGGCATCATTGCTGATAGCCGCATAAATTTTACCCTGCCGTTGTTGCATTCCTTTTACCACTACTGTAACGCTATATTTGTTCTGGGCGAAAGAAAAAGCACTGATGAATCCTAAAATAGTTGTGAATGCAATTAATCTGATGAAATTTTTCATTTGTGTTATCGATTGATTTTTTGTTTCTGATGACACAAATGTATAGCTGTAAGGAGACAGCAGTCAAATGAAAGGGTTAAGTATCAAGCCTTTGGGGTATTTGACAAACCATAGGGGAGAATGACAATTATCTGGGAGGAATAACAAAGCAAGAAAAGTCGAAAACCAACAGCTTTATTTTAATCGCTCTACGATTTCAGAATATTTGCGGGCAACGGGAACGGTCAGTTCAAAAGATTGAAGGTGGAGTTTATAACCCTGAGCATTGCCTGTAACTTTACCGACCTTATCAAGATTAACTATATAAGACCGATGGCAACGAACGATGCTAGTAAAGTTTATCTGACTTTCGAGCCTGGTCAGACTGCTTCGGAGCAATTCTTTTTGAAGCGTATTCTCCTTACTATAAAATACGGTTGAGTAATTGTCTGATGATTCTATATAAAACAAATCTGTGGCAGCTATTTCTAAAATGTCTTTCTCGTTTTCAGCAGTCAGTTTTAAAAAAGATATAGCTTTTTCTTCGGGCTTTATGGTTTCATGGGCCTGGACTATGATGGTCTGATTATATTTTTTCAGCTGATAAATATAATTAGACATAACCCCAAACGAAATAGGAATCAGGCCTATTAATGCTACAATCAGAAACATTACAATAAAACCTAAAGGAGTAAGTGGGAGGTAATGGAAGAAAAATTTGGAATAGACCATATTCATGCAGGTAATAATGGCCAGCAGAATCAGAATATCCGCTATTTCTTTCCAAACTACCCATTTTTCTTCATTAAAGAATTTTGGAAAAATTGCAGGTAAAACTAATCTGTTAAATGCAGTACAAATACTCACAATAGCGCCAAACCCAATAAGCACCCATAGTTTATACGGATGCTCCCATTCGTTTAAACCAAATGGTTGAAAAATGATAAAGAATAAAGCTACACCTGCCCCCTCAATCAGGCTTTTGCGCATGCAAACACCAATCGATTTATGCGGAAAAGGATATGGTTGCTTTAATATTCTGAACATTATTGAAAACTACCGGCAATTGTTTGAATAAAATGTTGAACAATAGGCGGATAGGTAAGAATCATAAATACCACACCCCATAATGCACCCCACATATGGGCAGTGTGCCCGATATTATCACTTTGCCTTTGAGCCATGTATCTTGAATATACCAGATATAAAATACCGAATATCCATGCAGGAATAATAGGAGGAAGCGGAAAAACACTCATTTTTTCTGTAGGCTGAAACATAATAAAAGCAAAAACTACTGAGGAAACCCCACCGGAAGCCCCTAAAGCATTATAGCCCGAGTAGTTTTTCTTACTGAAAGTATCCGGCAGATTAGCCACAATAATTCCTAAGAGATATAGCAATAAAAAATATAGATTGGCTTTGGCCCCAAATATTTCATTAAAATACCCTTCAACACCTACACCAAAAATATACAGACTGAACATATTGAAAATCAAATGTCCGGCATCAGCATGAAGAAAGCCGGATGTAAGCAATCGCCACCATTCATTCCGGCGATGAACAATATAAGGGTTCAGAATGTATTGATATTCTATACTCTTATTGTTAAAAGCCGCAATACTCACAATTGCCGTAACGGCCATAATAATCACTGTTAGAGTTATAGACATCGTTTTGTTAGTTTTCTCGTTTAATTAACATTTGTATCAGTTCAAGCAAAGGTCTTTTCCGGTCTGCCGGGGCATCCAGTTTTTCCAAATCACTTAATCCTTTGTTGAAAAACTCATTCATTTTGTTTTCTGCCATTTGTCTGATACCTAAAGTATCATAAATTGCTTTGACAGCCTCTACTTTTTCGTTTTTATCGTATTCACCAACGGTGAGCCAGTATTTCAATTCTTTTTCTTCCGGCTTACCTTTGGCCTGTGTCAATGCTTCTATCAGCAAAAAAGTCTTCTTATTCTCTATTATGTCACCTCCAACCTGTTTACCAAATTTCACAGGGTCGCCGTATACATCTAAAATATCGTCTTTCAGTTGGAAACCTATCCCTACATTTGTACCTATTTCGTAGAGCAATTTTGTATTGACCTCTCCTGCTTTGGCCATCATGCCACCAAGCTCTAAGGCAAACCCCAACAGAACTGACGTTTTCAGCCGAATCATATTAATGTATTCTTCTTCTGTTACATCATTTCTCGTAGCAAAGTTCATATCTAATTGCTGGCCCTCGCATACTTCAGCAGCAGTACGATTAAATCTTCTGATTACCTGCTTGAAAATACCGTCTTCTACTGCTGTCATCAGTTCATAAGCACAAACCAACATCACGTCGCCCGAAAGAATAGCCACATTAGGATTCCACTGTTCATGAACGGTCGCTTTGCCGCGGCGTAGCGGTGCGGCATCCATAATGTCGTCGTGCATTAAAGTAAAATTATGGAAAACTTCTACACCAAGGGCGGGCTTAATGGCGTTTTCCCAATTATCAGAGAAGATACTGGTGGCTATAAGCGTTGCCAGCGGGCGCATTCGCTTACCCCCCAGCTGCATCAGGTATTCAATCGGCTCATATAATTCAAGCGGAGATTCACCATATTTAGTGCGGGCAATTTCTTCATCAATTGCTTTAAGAAAAGTATCTAACGACATCTAATTGTGTTCATTGAGCAACAAAATAAAAAAAACTTGGCAAGACTACCAAGTTGTAATACTATATAGCTTATTAAGTACGTAAAATATTTTGCATAATGCCCTCAATTGTGGAAGGGCCCTATCACTTTCCTAAGTACCTCTGAATCGCTTTTACTATTGTATCTTTTACAAAAGGTTTGGTAATATAGTCATCCATTCCGGCTTCTAAACATTTTTCTTTTTCGCCTTTTACGGTTCCGGCTGTAAGGGCAATAATAGGCACTCTGCTATTGCCGTTTTCTATTTTACGAATCTCCAGCGTGGCCTCCAGACCATTCATTTCGGGCATTTGCATGTCCATAAAAATAATATCAGGGACATCTCTCCTGAAAATATCTACGGCAATCTTTCCGTTTTCAGCCTCTAAAATACGCCCATTAGGGAAAACCGATTTAAAGATAGTACGCGCAAACAGCATATTCACTTTATTATCTTCTACTATCAGAATCGTGAGGTAACGTTCGTCTAAATACTGATTTGATTTGGTCTCTTCTGTTTTCTGGCTTTCTTCTACAAATTTCGACGCAATTTTCGACATTGCCTCAAATACTTTCTGAATAATTACCGGCTTCACCAATAGCTGTCTGATTTGTAGTTTTTCAGACTCGGCATTGATATACTCATGCGCATAAGAACTATACAGTAAGATTACCGGTAGTTTATCAGCTTTATACTTAGGCTTTTGCCGCAATATCCTGACGGTATCCAGGCCATCTAAATATGGCATGTGGTAATCAATAATCAGTAAGTCAAATTTCTCTCCTCTTTCCAGTACATCTATTACTTCTTGTCCGTTTTCTACTTCTTCATAGCTGATGTTCCTTAAGTCGAGCATACTTTTTACCAGCGATCGGTTAGTTTTATTATCATCCGCAATTAGCACACGCTTAAAAACGTCCAGATTTTTCCACTCATCTACTTCTCCTATTTCTGACCTCAGGTTGATATCAAAATAAAATTTTGTCCCCTTATTCAGTTCGCTTTCTACCCGTAATGTGCTTTGCATCAAAGCTAATAACTTATTAGAGATGGTAAGACCCAAACCCGTACCCCCGAATTTCCGGGTTGTAGAAGAATCCTCCTGAGAAAAGGCCTGAAATATTTTTTCCTGATTATGCGGGGCAATGCCAATTCCTGTATCTTTTACCGAAAACCTGAATGAATTATAGTTACTCCTGACATCACCCAGCATTTCAACTTTCAGTTCAATTTCGCCGGTGGTAGTGAACTTTACTGCATTACTTAAAAGATTAACCAGAATTTGTCTCAAACGCACCACATCTACCCAGATGTAACGAGGTACCTCTACTGGGATATTCAATAATACTTCAAGGTTTTTCT
>CALRLS020000385.1:0-5672 GCA_943368815.1 Cyanobium sp. NIES-981 | reverse complement strand
TTATAGTTGAGCGAGGGCGTATTTTCAATGACATTTGCACTATCAAAAGAAAAATATCCATCAAAAAGCACCATGAAAACTTTTTCAATAATTCTATCACGAAATTATTATCTTATTCAGTTGCCTGTTTAATGTTCTTTTTTGAGGATACAGACTTAAAAAGACTATTGAAGAATCAATAAGAAATAGGAGAATGCAGCAGGGGTAAAAGGATATGCTATAAAACAGAATGTACTTTTTTGAGAGAATCTATTTCATTAATCCCTGATAGGCAAATAAAGACTAAAAGTAGCCCCTACTTCAGGAACACCAATGGCCTCAATAAGCCCCTCGTGGGTTTGTAATATTTTTTTGCAGATAGCAAGGC
This sequence comes from Cyanobium sp. NIES-981, assembly GCA_943368815.1. Taxonomy (GTDB): domain Bacteria; phylum Bacteroidota; class Bacteroidia; order Cytophagales; family Spirosomataceae; genus Emticicia. Next base: position 5,305 of record CALRLS020000385.1, on the reverse strand, counting down.
CAATGCCTGTGCCATCATATTCGCTTCGGCCATGAAGACGTTGGAAAAGTTCAAAAATGCGGTCGGCGTAAGTTTGTTCAAAGCCGATACCATTATCGCTGAATTGAATTTTCCAGTATTGAGCAGCTATAAAAACAGCCTGAATTTTTATTTCAGTGGCAGGAATAACCCTGGCGCTTATTTTAATAATCGGATTTATGCCCGGCTTTCTGAATTTGATGGCATTTGTAATCAGATTTGATAAAACCTGGTTGAACTGATTAGGGATAATATCTGCTACAGGAAGGGTATCTGATTCAATCACTGTTTGTGTTTCTTCAATTAGCTCAATCAAATCATTTTTTACTTCTTCTAATAAAGTATTAAGGTCGGTTGAGGTATACTCAACTTCAGAAGTATTGATGCGGGAGTAATTTAATAAATCAATAATCAGGCTTTGCATACGATGCGTAGCAGTCATTAATCGCTGAAAATACTCTTTCCCGTTGTCAGACAAGGTTTCCAGCTCTTTTTCAAGTATTCGCTTCGAAAATATCTGTATCTTCCGCAATGGCTCCTGTAAATCATGTGAGGCGACATAAGCAAACGAAGCAAGGTCTGAATTACTTTGCAATAACTCATGATTCTTTATCTCCAGGTCTTTCTGGTATTTTAATATTACCTCCTCATTCTGTTTTGTCGAGGTCAGGTCAGTAATAATAATACCTATACTTGATAGCTGGGGTTGGAGAGACGTAAGAGAAAGATAAGCAGGAGTAAGAATATCATTTACCACTAAGCTAAATTCTCCTTTTGCTTTTCCATTGAGTGCTAGTTCGAAAGTCTGTTTAAATTTTTCGAGTGATTCAGGATGAATAAAATCGAACAGGGAAGTTCCGATTACTTTTTCATAGGGCATTTGTAATAATTCACAAAATTGAGCATTGGTATATACAATCAGCCCTTCTTCTGTAACATTGATTGCCCCTTCACCAAATTGTTCTATTAGTACACGATAAGCATAATCGCCACTCTGAAGCGTATATATTTCGGTTTCATTAGTTGAGGCAATAGCAAAAGCATCTACTTCTCCTGCTTTGATTGCTTCAATTAATTGCTCTGATTCTTCCAGACGGTTTTCTAATTCCTCAATCCTGCATAATAGTTGTTCATTTGATTTAGACTCCATAGTTATTTTTTGAGTGTAATACCTAACACCTTTAATACTTTTTCGGTATCAGCGAGCGTACCGATAAGTATTTTCTTAGGTAAAGGGAGGGATTTAATTAACGAAGGACTAAATACAATGTGTTGTTCTTCGGCTAATTCCGGATTTTTATAAATATCGATAATTTCGAGTTCAACAGCATCTTTGAGATGCTCATCGCATAAACGCCTGATGTTCTCAATGGCTTCCATAGATTTTTGTGACATGCCCGAAACATATAAATGAAGGACAAGTTTGTCCTCAATTATTATTTCAGGGGAAGATTTCTCGCTCATGTCACATACTTGTTTTAAGATTTAAAGGACGGATATTCAAACCTACCAGTACCCGTTCTTCATTAGAAAGATCGCCGATTATCTTTCTGATGGGTTCCGGCACCTTTCTCACAAGCGTAGGTATAGCAAATATCTGATCACCTTCAGCTAATTGCGGAGTCTTTAATAAATCAATTACTTCAATAGAATATTTCCCGGCCAGATGTTCTTTACAATATCTGGTAATATTCTGTAAGGCGAGAACCGATTTTGGTGTCTGGCCTGCTATATATAATCTGAGTTCCCATTTTTCTTCTTTACTCATATACTTCTGGTTTTATGTGAATATCAATTTCAAGATAAAAATTCTATGCCATTATCATTAATAGTAAAAGCAATCTGGTGATTGAAATGCCCCATACCGCGTGATTTTACTATTAATAAATTCCTGGTCCGTTCGTTATCTTTCTCTTCATTTCTTAATTTTATCCAAGTATCTGCCAAAGATGAAATGGCATCTACGGTCAAGTCCTTATATTCACCAGGACCCTGATGTGTTAAAGAAGTAAAGAATGCATTGATATTCTTCATTTTCAAAAAATCAATTAAGCGTACCAGCATTGACCGCACCTCACTATTGCTACCAATTGTAATTAAACTACTGATAGGGTCAATGATAACAGATTTGGGCTTGTGCTCTTCAATCAGTTTATGCAATGATAAAAGGTGCATTTCAAGCCCTTGCAGAGAAGGCCTTGAGGCGTTAATGATTAATAAACCTGAGTCAATCTGCGCCTGAATATCAATACCGATTGACAGCGAATTCCGTATCAGTTGCTCAGGAGATTCTTCAAAAGAAAAGTAAAGTACTGTCTCTTTTCTCTGAAAACTGCTTAAAGCAAAATAAGTAGCCAGTATGGTTTTGGCTGTACCTGCTGTACCTGTCACTAAAGTACTGTTCCCTCTGAAATACCCTCCTCCTGTAAACAATTCATCCAATGCAGGTAAGCCCGTAGAAATGATTTCAGTAGAAGTTTTATAATCCAGTTTCAGAGAAGTAATAGGAATCACATAAATCCCTGTTTCATCAATCAGAAACGGATACTCATTAGTGCCGTGGGTAGAACCTCTGTATTTAACAATTCTTAGTCTGCGGGTGGCAATCTGGTCAATAACCCTGAAATCCAATAGAATAACACAGTCTGACACATATTCTTCCAGTCCTTGCCTGGTTAGTGAGCTTTCTCCTCTTTCACCTGTAATAATGGCTGTTATACCTTTTTCTTTCAGCCAATGAAAAAGCCTGCGAATTTCAGACCTTAGCAATGCCACATTATCTATGCCTGCAAATAAGGTTTCTATGGTATCTAATACCACCCTTTTTGCTCCAACCGTCTTGATTGCGTAGTCCAGCCGTATTAATAATGCTTCCAGGTCATACTCCCCCGTCTCTTCAATTTCCGACCTCTCTATTCTTACATGGTCTATTTTCAATTTCTTTTCGGCTATCAGTTTATCCAGATCAAAGCCTAAAGATTTTACGTTTTGTGTTAAATCATCTCTTGATTCTTCGAAGGTCATAAATACCCCCGGTTCGTTGTATTCTGTAATCCCCTTAATAAGAAATTGCATGGCAAAAAGCGTTTTGCCACAACCTGCGCTTCCGCAAATAAGGGTTGTACGACCAGTGGGTAAGCCACCTTCTGAAATCTCATCAAGCCCACTGATACCAGTCGGCGTTTTTGGAAAGACATTAAGTACCATTGATACAATAAAAAATATTAAAGTTTATGTGATAGAAATTATTTTGTTCAGCACATAAAAATGAAAATCAATCTAAAAGTTGTGGTAAATTGGATTATCGATGATTTTTATATTTAATGTACATTCAAAATGTAGAGGTATATCATATTAAAGTCTGACTTGTATTTGCCTTGCTTAATTGGAGATTTGTGTGAATATCATAATAACTATTCAGGTCAAAAAAAGTTAGAAACTTTTTTGAAAATTTTTCATTCAGCCCCTATTCTATAGCAGAATAATATCAATTAATCTGATATTTATATACGAATGTGTGCTTTATGAGGCTTAAATAGAGTTTAATAATTAACCCACATCACAATCGAAAGCCGGACATAACAAATTGTAAAAACCTTATTAGGACTGCAAAAAAATAACCGTGCCACGCCCTCTATTCGTTGGAGTAGAGGCGTTGCACGGTTTTTTTTGAGTTAACACCCCTTTAGGGGCTGGGGGCGTCTGTTCCTAATCCGCTAACCCCGTAGTATTAGCAGGTTTCTCAAAAGTCCATTCAGTACGAACCAGTTTTTTCTGAGCCGGATAAATCTCATCTAAAGTATTGGCATCGTACACACGTCCGTTTTTGATTACCATTTTCAAGGTATTTGAATTACGTATATTCTCCAACGGATTTTTATCCATAATCAATAAATCGGCAAGTTTACCTTTTTCAATACTGCCCAAATCCTGGTCCAGGCCAAGGGCTTTAGCACCTAAGATAGTGGCTACACGTAAGGCATCATGGTTTTTCATGCCGCCACTTTGCATCGACCATAATTCCCAGTGATAACCCAATCCCTGGAACTCCCCATGGCTACCGATACCAGCCAGAGAGCCACTTTCAACCATTGATTTCATTGATTTGGCATGTTTCTGAAACACGTGTTCTTCCGGTAAGAACCAGGTGCTTACCCGACGGGTTTTTTCTGCTAACTCATCATAAGGCATAAAATTCTGCATCTTCTTGTCATGATATGGGTTTTCCGTTTCAAAATAATAGATTTCGGCAAAAGGCCCACCATAAGATACCAATAGGGTAGGTGTAACAGCCATTTGCGAGAAAGAAATACTTTTCACCACATCGTTATACAATGGATACACCGGAATGGCATGCTCATGCCCCGGATAACCATCAATCATATTGGTCATGTTCAGTTTATAATTCAGACCACCTTCAGTAGTAGGCATCAACTTCTGGTCTCTCGCAGCCTTAATAATCCACTGGCGACTCTGACGGTTACCTGTCAGGTACATTTTGATATACTTCGAATTATAGTATTTACTATATTGTTTCAAAGCATTGATAGCCCCGGTAGAATCTTTGATATTATAAGCCCAGAAACCAACCCCCGGACCAGTTGAATAGATTCTCGGCCCAGCAATTTTGCCAGCTTCTACCATGTCACCATAGGTAAATACGTCCGTAGTAGCCGTTTGCGGGTCACGGGTGGTTGTTACACCAAAAGCAAGGTTAGCGGCATACACCCATACCTGATTTTTCTGGATACCCCATTGCGGCCACATATGTGCGTGCGTATCCACAAAACCCGGTATAATCGTTTTCCCTTTTACATCTATCACCTTGGCCTTGCCCGTGTTTTTGAGTGTTCCGCTTTTGCCTATTTCTTTTATCCGGTTGTTTTCAATCAATATATCACCGTTTTCAATTATTTCGCTGCCTTTCATCGTAATCACACGGGCACCTTTCAATAATACAGCTCCGGTAGGCATATCACGGCTGAAATAGATTTTTATCTCTGTTTCCTCCGGCTTGTACTTAGGCTCTTCTTTCTTCACTGTTGCTTTCTTCACATCTTTTACTTTAACACTATCGGTTTTAATCTTTATAGTATCCGACTTCGCCTTGTTCAACGAATCAGCCTTGCGTTTTTCTTCGGCTTTTTTGGCCACTTTCACGCTATCGTCAAAAGTTTTGGCTCTTTCCAGGTCATAGACTATATGATAACGACCCAACGACCAATGTACTTTTTTGGAATCCTTAGACCACGAAGGGAATTCTCCGCCCAGTTCAGTTAGTTTCTTG
>CALRLS020000384.1:0-5681 GCA_943368815.1 Cyanobium sp. NIES-981 | reverse complement strand
TATGGTGAAGCTTAGTTTTTTCATAAAATTAGTGAGTGAAAGATTACTAAAATTATAGAAAAAATCTGACGTCTATATGTTTCTTTTATGAAAGGCAAAAGGAAGCTGGTTTATCTTTGAAAATTATATGGGGACATCTCAAAAACTCTTTACACCAAATAATATTTGGAAGAAACCTTGTGGCGTCAACCCCATCCCAACCCTTCCCCAACAGTGGGGAAGGACTTAAAAGTCCCTCTCCCCACTGTTGGGGAGAGGGATTTAGGGTGAGGGGTCGAGGCCTTGCCAAATAATTTCTGGTGCGTTTTCCTTTTGATATAATACCTTATGAATCACACTACTAACAAAAAACCCGACTTCACCATAACAGCAAAATCGGGCATATTTATAAGGAAAAAAACTACTTATTAACTCAAAGAACTCTTACAAAACTCCAGACATTTTTTCACTTCTGCTATCGAATTAGAGCCTTCAGGTATTTTGTACTCCAGTTCAATTGTTGCCGGGAATTTATATTTATTGTCTTTCATCAGTTTCAAAGCCTCTCTGATAGGCGTATCTCCTTGTCCCCATACAACATTACCTTTGCCGTGTGCAGGAGTCTGGCGGTCTTTGATGTGCATGCTTACAATGCGGTCGTGCTTTTGCTTGATAATATCCAGTGGGTTTGGATTTCCGGCTGCTACAAAGTGACCTAAATCAAGGTTTAATGAGTTAGCAGGAGATTGTGACAGGGCGGTATCCCATAGCGTAAATGTTTGTTGCTCGTGTCCGTGATACCCTACTTTCACACCCATTTTCTGAGCGATAGTTCCCAATCTCATCGTTTGTTCATCATTAGACGGATGCTCTAAGGTTATCTGATTGGCGCCTAAAGCTTTAGCCGCTTTCATACCATACATTACTTCAGCATCAGAATTGTTTTTACCAAAAGCATTTGGTTTAAAAGCATAGATAGAGATACCCGCGCTTTTGTAAGCCTTTCCTAGTTCTTCAAATTTCTCCATAGAAACGGTTTCTCTCCATTTTGCCACTTCAGCATTGAAAGACTTCATTGCTGCCTCTCCATCCGCCAATTTCTTTTTCTCTTCTTCGGTTAACTCTTGTTTTTCATTTCTTTTTCTCATTAAAGGAAAAAGAGAACGCATATCTACCGTGCTTTTAGGTCTGCCTGCAAAAATCTCTGCATGATCGCCTAATAATTCTATAGCGCTTATACCTGCTTCTTTTACATATTGCAACACAGCTTCTGCGCTTTGGTCTGGCATTTCTCTGAATGAGTAAGTAATAGCGCCAATCTGCACACCATTAATGAGCGAATTAGGTCCGAAAAGGTTTTTGATATAAGCAGGTGCCCCGAAAACGGTGTTACTTGCTAAAACCGAACCTGAAACAAGTGTTGCGGCAGTTCCTAAAAACTGACGGCGTGACACCGAAGGGTTGTTTGATTTTTCCATTGTATTTTATTTTTCGCTGAGATTTTACAATTACGATTATGAATAATTAATTGAGTTCAAATATTTTGAATTGTTTCATTGTCCACGGAATATCATCTTCCGGATTATCGACTCCCTGGTCGAGTTTTATTCTGATAAATTTAGCTTTTCTTGGGTTCAAGGCAATGATATTATCACCATCATTACCCTTGTATGAGGCAACACTAGGCTGCCAGTTTATACCGTCTGATGATGTTTCCACCGTATACATTCTTGGGTGTGTCTGTATCATTGGTCTTTGTCCGAAAGGTGTATTTGGTTTAGGCACCCACCCTCTTTTCACCATGGCTGCTGAATTAAACTGTATTTCACTTATAGCAGTTTCTTTCGGAAATTCTATCTGATACCACATGCCTTTCTCCTGTCTTACGCCTGTCGACCAGCCTTCATACGTAAAGGCAGTGGTAGGCGAAACATTCCCCCCGATACGGGTAGAGGCTGTATTACTTGCTGTTACTTTCCAACCATCACGTTCTTGCAATTCATGCGGCACTAATTTAATCAGCTTATCATATTTATACATACCTGCCTGATCGGCTGTTTTCTGGCGTATTTTAGCTACTACATCCGGTGAGATTAATGAGGCATCGTTTGATAAACCATTGCGGATAAAAGAAACCACATCGGCTACCCATTGGTCAGGTTGTTCTTTCATGCTTGCCATCATGCCACCTGCATAGGTTTTACCTTCAATGGCGCCGTCCATGCCATGTAATATTACTCTCACTGCATATTCTGGGTGTGATTGAATACGGGCTGAACCTGCCAATGGCGGGGCCAATAATTTACCTTCTCCTGCAGGAGTACCCATGCCATTATTACCATGACATTGAGAACATAACTCATTATAGATAACTGCCCCACGGCTCACTACCTCCTGCTGGTCTTTGTTCAATTCTCCTCCTATACCCAGTCCTCCTCTAGGTCTGATAGGCGTAATAATCTGCGCACCCACCAATTTCACTCCTGCTGTTTGGTTTTTCTCCACAGTGCTTTTAATATTAGCTTCCAGATCAGGTACTTTCAGGAATTTGCTGCTCAACATCGCCTGCACTACCACATCAGTATTGGCATCGGTCAAAGCAGCTTTGTAATTGGCTTCCAGGTCTTTTTGCCCTGACTTATACAATGTTTCTCCTGCTCTTAGTGCCTGCACACGAATACGTGGATTAGCATCGCTTAATAGTTTTTGTACTGTTGTTGTTTTCAAGGCATCTAATCCTTCCAAAGTCCAGATAGCGTGTATTCTTGCCAATACATTCGGGCTATTCAATGCCATTTTTTCTAAAGCAGGTACAACCGAAAGGTCTTTCTTTAGTACCAGTAGTTGTTGGGCGGCATCTCTCCACCAGCCATTCGGGTGTTCAAGATGTTTCACCAATGCCGATGCTTTTTCGTTCAGCATTTTAGGTTTGGTTTTATCTCTTTCTTTGCCATCATAAGTGATGCGCCAGATACGACCTAAGCCCACCACTTTATCTAATTGGTATTGCTCAATTTTTGTACGCAGGTAAGTACCTTTTTGTGTCCATTGCCCTTCCTGAATAATGCCATGATACATATCAACGATATACATGGTGCCATCAGGTGCTGTAGCCATATCTACAGGTCGGAAAAGCGGGTCGGTAGAACGCAGGAACTCTGATTGCTGGTCCTGATACACATTATGGAGGGTGGTAAGACCCTCTTTTACAACAGGGTTAATCTGACGGACTATCCGGGCTACCGGCTCACCATAGAAGTACTGACCCCTTAGTGATTCCGGCAGGCGGTCTCCCCGATACACGTCATTTCCTGCTGAACCTGTAACGCGTTTCAACGAACCATCAGGTTGTCTGACTTCGTCCATACCTCCCTGCATATCCGATATCTTTACCGCTGCTCCATAAGGAATATCAAAACCTTTGGCAAATTCACCGGCCACTTCAAAGTTCCCGTAATGAATCGGAAACTGAAAATAAGAAGGCAAGCCACTGGCACCACCCTGAAACCACAATTTACCGTCATCGTCATGCGTGATGCCCCATTGCGCTCTGTTAAAGCCTGTTTTCTCACGAATCACACCACCGGGTGTTTCTCTTACACGAAAAGCATTCACCGTGCTGTACAACCAGTTGTCCATACCCCAGTACATGAATGCCTGTTGATGCTCTACATTGCCTGAGCGGCCATATTTATTCGTGAAAAGCTCTTTTTTATCTGCCTTGCCATCACCATCGGTATCAGTATATTTATAGACATTATCTGCGTCAGATTCCATCGACAATACACAATCTTTGCCATAAGGCAGCACAAAACGCGGGAATATCAGATTATCGACAAAAGTCGTCCCTGTTTCATACACTCCATCATTGTCTTTGTCTTCCCATCTCGAAATCCGGCTCGTAGGTTCCAGTTCGTCTTTCGAATCCGCCGTAAGCATATAAGACCTTAGCTCCAACACATACATACGTCCGTTGCCGTCAAAAGCAATAGCACCGGGTTGCTGAATGGCAGGCTCGGTTAATACGGGTTCGATATGGTAGCCCGGAGGCAATAAGAATTGCTTCGCTTCTTCTGATACATATAATGGTTTGACAGGCTCCTTAACGCCTAAGTCAGCACCTTTCCAGTCTTCGCTATTGGGGTCTGCTTCTTTAGGTAATGATAGTTGAGGTCCATTTGATGATAATGAATTAATCACCTCTTTCACTAAATCCTGTTGAGGTGTAGTCGCAACCTGTGTCTGCACTGGTTGGCTTGTTTTACAAGAACTTATGAGATAGAGACAAAAAGCAACAGAAAGGAAATTTCGAAGGGTTTTAGAAGGGCTTTTCTTAGATACTTTCATTTTTTTATTTGAAAAATAATATTTCAATAAAAATACTTCATTGTTGGGCATAGTTCCAAGAAAATCGACAAATTCCCCAATTAAAACGGCAAATGAGGGAATTGGGGAATATCTGTATCACGATTTTTCAAATCGTATATACTATGTAATGAAAAGCCCGACAATGTTTATTCGATTATATTTGTCGAGCGACGATTTGACGGTCCGTCGTTACGGAAATCGTCATACATTTTTACGCTTTATCTCCTTCAAAGTCTGCTCCATTTCCTTAGTCTCAATACCCTGCTTTTTGGCCAGTTTAATAGCCGCTTTTTCCGCTTTGATGGCTTCTTTTCTTCTGCCCAATTTTGAAAGCAGATGGGCATAGGTATCTAAACTAATCGGAGATACATATAATTCAATTGAGCGCTCTGACCATTTCAAGGCTGTTTCCAGTTCATCTTTATTTTCAATCAGCTGATGATACCCCCATGCATATTCATTCAGGCGGAAGGCGGTCTGTTTTTCAGCATTGTCTTTCATTTCTTCCAAAACCCGCTCATATTCAGCCGTATTTTCTTTAATGCCTCTGGCTCGGGCGCTTTGTATGAAATTCTCAGTCTTTTGCTGAGACTCTCCGGCCAGTTGTTCATTGGTTTTCTCCATCAGTTTTGCGCCTTCTTTCGAGGCAATCATTCTGAAATTTTCAGCATCATTGGTTATTCTTGCAAAATCTAAACGGAATTGTTTTTCCTCAGCCTCAAAGCCTGCTTCACTATAGGCAGTCTGCCTTATTGCCTCAATCAGGCGTTCAAATAATGCCTTATCCTTTGTTTCTATAGCCTGCCTGAATGTATTTCGCTTGGCTTTTGAGATACCATCCAGCACAAATCGTTGTTGTTCCGGTGTCATATTCATAAAGCGTTTCAGTGAGGCAGTCAGAATCTCAAATGCCTTACTGTCAATCGAACCTATATTTTCAGATATAATCATCAATATCTTTTCGGTCTTATGTGCAGATTCCGGAACGGCTTTCAGGTATTCATCCAATATCAGAGTACTCTGGTCATTATTCAGTCTTTTCCTTTTCAGATATTCATACAAAAAATTTGCATCCCGTCTGCCTTCTCTGAAATCCTTTTCCATTCCGGCTGTAGATACAAAATCATTTCCGGCTTTCAGGGCTTTATCAGCCTCCGTCATAAATTTCTCCGCTGCCATAGAGCCGACAGTACGATACACCAATTCACCATCCTCATTAACAAAAAGATAGGTAGGATAGCCTGAAATGGTGTATTTCTTTGCCAAAGCAGGGCCTTCCCCTTTTTCGGCATCTATTCTATAATTGATAAACGCAGCATTAAACTTCTCTCCTA
>CALRLS020000383.1:0-5720 GCA_943368815.1 Cyanobium sp. NIES-981 | reverse complement strand
ACAGCGTAAGTGTACCATTGTTAGTACCCGCACAGACATTGGCGCTATTGCTTACACTCCCCGCTTCTGTTACGCAGCCCGGTGCAATGATAAGTTTAGCAGGCACTCTGATACTTGCCTGACAGCTTAGTCCGCTACCTGCACAAGTGGCTTCTGCATAATAGGTATAGGTGCCTGGAGCAGTATCTGTCGGAATATACTCGCTACCTGTTCCTACCTGAGTACCGCCAGAGGAGCTGGTCCACCAGTTAATGCTACTTGCTGCTCCTGTACCGTTGGTATAAACCGTAACAGAAAAGCTCTCTACGCAAAGTGGGTCAGCAGGGGCATCATCATTTGCAATTAGTTTCCATACTCCATTAGGGTTTTTACCATCTAACAGCGACAGATTAGCAGCAGGATTAAATGTACCCGATGCAGGGTTTGTTCCTATTATTGCGGCTCCGTCTTCAAATACAGTCGTAACAATACCGGCATTGTTTCCAAAGAAGGCATAGGTATTGGCATTGAGTAAATTAATAGTGGTATTATCAGGAGCTATTATTTTAAAAGATACTTCATCGTTGAAAGGATTGTCACTACCTCCTGCTGTTCCGCAGTCACTAATCGTACCACCACTTCGTTTTTTCCATCTGATTGAAACCCTGGTGAGCGCAATATTACCGCTGAGTCCTGTAATAGTAACAGTAGGGTCTGCACCACTTTTATTGCCATTGTCATAACCAATAGTCGAGCCTGCATACGTAGCGGTTTGTTGTGGATGACAATTACTACTTGCCTGCAACCCGTTTCCATTGGTAATTACAGTTCCCTGACTAATACTTCTGCTTACTGTAGTGGGTGCGGGTACACCTAATTTTGCCACAACTCTGATTGCTGTGGAAAACAAGGTACAATTGAGATTGGTTATAGCTACCGAATACATACCCGATTGTTTGGCAATTAATCGCGCCTGGGTTTGTCCTTGCAGGTCAGTATTGTTCAGTTTCCATTGAAAAGTATAGCCAGAGGCAGTATTGGCATCAAATATTACAGAATCACCTTCACAAAAAGAAGTTGGCCGGGTAGTCGTTACATTTACAGTGGGGCAATTCGGATTCAAAGTACTCAAAACGGCAGCATCGGCCCTGATTAATCCATTACCTGTGGCATAATCAAAACCTGTATCAAAGCCCGGGGTTGAGGGGTCATCCATATCCACTGTTGAATTTATCAGGGCTGTTTTAATGGCAGCCGGTGTCAGCCCCGGATTTCCCTGTAGCATCAACGCTGCCACTGCTGCGGCATGTGGAGCTGCTGCAGAAGTACCACTGAAATTGGGAGAACCATCATTTTCATAATCATATCCTGTAATGAAAAAAGATGTATTGGCATTGTCGGGAGCTACTATTTCAGGCTTTTGTCTGGTGATGGGTGTAAGGAGTAAATCTCCGGAAATAGAACGATAAATAGTTGTTCCTCCACGGGAAGTATAAGATTCCGGTAAAGGTGGATTGACTCCATAAGCAGGAGTCTCATCATAACTGGCGGCCCCTACCGCTATTGTATTGGTAGCATTATGATGACCTATGATAGTTGAGGCTTTAATACCTACGATATCAGTAGGAGTAATAGCCCAGCTTAAACCACGGAAACCCACAAATTTAATATTTCCGGGATTCGTTCCTGCTTTTTTAGTAATCAGTATATAGGCAGTACCTGCGCCATTAGATCCAAATATCTCGGCAGGGTCTGCTCCGATATTATTGTCGCTACTGGAAGCTATTATCTGATAACTGCCCCCGTTTTGTATCAGCAAATAAATGTCGAGGTCTGAGGTGGCACCTGCAGAACCATTGCCTGTACTAAAATAAGGGTCGTCCCATTGAAGGGTTAAGGTCATTTCTCCGATTACCTGAATCGGTAATAAATAAACCGGGTTTCCTGCTGTTCCGAAATTATGGGCAGTTTCTGTACTATTAACAAAAGGCTGGAACGTTGATGCCTGATAGGGGGCTTCGTATGAACTGTTTATAGAGTTTCCGGCAGATGAATAATAAGATACCCCGTAATTGGCCGTTACCTCATCAACTGCCTGGGCAATCAGGCCATCCTGAAAAAATGGTTCAAGCAGATAAGTAATGTCATCAACAATGACTTTGCAACCCGCTGCTGCCAATGCCCTGATACCATTGGCAAAATCAGCTTCGCCATTATAGGCAGAATAATAATATAATTGTGCACCCGGAGCTACATCATGTATGATTTCAATCATGGCTCTTCCCTCATCATTCCCTCCGCTCAATGATTCACTCAAAACAGTTACAGGTGTAGTAAAACCATCAGGATTGCCGGAACCGGGGAGTTCTCCCGTACTTACGCCCACACCTGCTCCACCTAAGAGGTTATAACTATCAGATAAAACCCCGATTTTTATTCCTGCTCCATTAAGTCCAGTCATTTGCCTGACAATATCTGAACGCTGGGCAGAGTCACCCTGTGACATCACCGGCCCCGAATTATTCAGAGGTTTTATGACAGGCTGTATCCATGAAATATTCTTTGCCTTACTAATCAGGCTATTAATCCTAGTCGTTTCTATCCAGCATGTGACCCTTTTTTTAGAATAGCTTATCATTTCAATCGCTTCAAGGCTCAGTTCTTTCTGTAAGGCCGTTACTTCTGCTTTGGCTATTATATCAACCAGTATTTTCGTATTGGCATCTTTAAACCTGAACAAATCGTAATTTTGTATAGGGGCAGCATTGGTTCGTTTGTTAGTGGTCTTTAAATTAGCAATCTGTGCCAGACCTAGCTTTAGTTTTGATTGTGCAGTAGGGGGAGTAAAGTCGATTTTTTGTGCCTTTGTAGCTAAATGAAAAAGGCTTAAAGCAAGTATGTAAAATAGTAAAGATATTCTCATAGGTACCGACAAACTTATAGGAAGACAAAATTCGGGATTTTAAGCTTAGAAAACAATATAGCTTTTCTTGAATTGATTATACGGTAATCGGCAGGGATGAGTTTTATTAGGGTGGGTTTAGTTAACGTAAATGTACTGAAAATTAACTCAATACCTCACGCAATACATGCAAGGACTTTACCTCGCCGAAATCCTCTACATGCAATTGATAGAACAATATTATCACCTCTAATAAATGATTTCTTGCCCCCCGGCTCATCGGAACTGATGTCTGATAGTCTGCAGCAATGAGCTTATTAATTAGTATTTTATAATCTGAATCAAAAGGAATGATGATATTAGCCTCACGGAATTGGGTCAGAATCTCGTTCGAATCCTGTGGCGAAAATCCTAAGAAAAAGGTATATTTTAATAAGAAAATAAGGTGGAAATTCTCGAAATGTTGCTCGGTCTCGTCCAGAAAAATGAGTGAATGATAAAGGAAATCGAATAAGACAGGATTTGCATTGCTCTCTTTTAATGTTTTGTTCAGTACTTCGTCCAGAAACATGGCAATGCTCGATTTGTACACATCATAAGGCAGGGTTTTAAACGGATGGGCCGATTTGATTTCAGAGATGCGATGAATCTCTTTTTTATCATCGTGGTATAAAACCAGATCGGATAAACTAAGCGGCTGAAAAAGCGCAATTCTGTTTTTACCTTTGCTGCTTCTCACCCCGTTTTCAATATAAGACTGTATCCCAAACTTCTCGGTATAAATTTTGGCAATAATAGACGTTTCACGGTAACGAATATAATTAATGATTATTCCCCGGGTTTTGTGAAGCATGGTATAGTAAGAAAATAAATAAAAGTAGCCACAGTGCATCGATAAAGTGCCAGTAAATGCTGATTAACCGAAGCTTTAACTGATTAGGTGGATTGACACTATATACATAAGACTCTACATATTCCATGCGTTTAAATGCATCTCTGTTGGCCACCACTAAAACAATGATACCCCCTAATGCATGAACCAGATGCAAGCCTGATAAAATATAGATAAACATGCCGCCTGTATTATTACTCATCGTAATACCCCCTGTAACCATTTGTCGCCAGCCTAAAGCCTGCAAAACCATGAAAGCAATGCCAAAGATTAATGTCAGGCTGATATTGAGGCGATAACTGCGGAATCGTTCTTCTTTAAATGCCTTGTTGGCCCAATGTAGTGTTGAGCTACTTGACAGGATTATCCAGGTGCTTGCCCAGAATACACCCGGTATTTTCAGGTTAATCTGCTGGTTACTAAATTCTTTGGTGATAAAAACGAGAACAATGAAAAAAAACAACAGACTACTGCCCAGAATGCCCAGATAGAGCATGAATGCAAGTGGTTCACGTCGTTTTGTTAATTGTTTAAACATTCTCTTTGGTGTTTTTAGAGCATGTTTAAATATGCTCTGCTATCAGTTCAAGTAACCCTGCCAGAGTGCAAAGTCAGGAAATTGTGCTTTCAGGTCTTTTTCTGCTTCAAAAATGCCATAAACGGTAGAGCCTGAACCTGTCATTGAGGCATAAAGTGCGCCCTGGTCATATAGCGTTTTTTTTGTCTCCGCAATAGCCGGATATCTATTTAACAAATTTTCCTCAAAATCGTTTTTAACAAGCCCCTCCCATTTATTGATTGGTAATAGCAATGCTTCTTTCAGAGGGATTTCAGCTTTTTGTGGTTTTATTCCGGCATAAGCCTCAGCCGTTGAGATATGAATGTCAGGGTTCACCAATACGATGAATCTACTTTTTAAATTTAGTGAAAATTCTTCAAATTCATCGCCTTTGTTGAAACAAAATACCGGACGGTTTTCGATAAAAAAAGCACAATCAGAACCCAACTGGCGGGCATAGTTCTGTAAATCAGGGGTGCTTAGGCCTAATTCGAAAATTTCGTTGAGTATTTTCAATGCGAAAGAGCCGTCAGCTGAGCCGCCTCCGAGGCCTGCTCCCATAGGTATTACCTTGTGCAAATGAAAATGTATAGATGTCTGAGCCATTTTTGGCTGAGTCCTATATAATAAATCATATGCTTTAATACATAGATTATTGGCTGTGTCCCCCGGAATAGACAGGCCCGAACTCTGAAAATGGAACTGCTCAGCAGGAATAATTTCGAGGGCATCGCACCAATTGACAGGATAAAAAACTGACTCTATGTTATGGAATCCGTCGGGGCGTTTTTCTACTATATTTAGCCCTATATTTATTTTAGCGTTTGGGAAAGTAAGCATTGATTGAGTAATAAAAAATCAATAATAGAGCATGTTTAAAAATTATGATTCGACCTACAAAGGTATCTTTTTCAGCTATACTGCGTTACATTTTTTTGATCTAGCTGCTGGCTACATCTGCAAAATGTGCCTTGTCTAGCTGAAAAATCTACGCTTTTCGGTCAGAATAACAAAATTTAAACATGCTCTTAGCAGCTGGAATTAAAATTACAGCAAATCATTTTTTGTTTTTGAAAAAGTATTTATATTTCTTAGCGTTTTACCCTTTAACTAATACTATAACATGAAAACGACCAAACTACTGGCCTGCTTGCTGGTTGCGGGCTTTTTATTCTCAAACTGCGGCGGAAAAGACGAAGAAGAGAAAAAAGAAGAACCTAAAACCGGATTAGAAGCCTTGAAAGATATTGCCGATGAAGCTGAGAAACTATCAAAAGAAGGCCCTAAAGAAGTGATAGATGCCAAAATCCTGAAAGAATTACTTCCGTCAGATGCAGACGGGCTCCCCCGCAAAGAAGCTTCAAGTGAAAAAACGGGTGCTATGGGTT
>CALRLS020000382.1:0-5724 GCA_943368815.1 Cyanobium sp. NIES-981 | reverse complement strand
GTTTTGGCAAATCCTTTTTTCGCAGCCAGTTCTTCTTCAGTAAGAGTAGCTAAAAACTCATCAAAAATTGCATTGAATCCTTGCTTTCTTACGTCTTTCTGGTTGCTTCCTAACTGACAAACAGCGTATACTTTATCATATAACTCTTTGTTCATGCGTTCTCTTAACTCTTCGTCATGAACTTCGTGGTTATACGTTCTCTTTTCTGTTTTACCTACCTCAGTTTCAAAAGCTTTCAATGCAGCCACCTGAATCTTGATAGCAGTATGCGCCTCACGCAAGGCTTCAATCATTTCTTCTTCAGTACATTGGTCAGCCTCACCTTCTACCATGATAATATTATCGGAAGTACCGGCTACTATTAGATCAAGGCTTGCTTTTGAGATTTCACTGGTTGTCGGATTGACAATATATTTGCCATCGACTTTGGATACACGTACTTCTGAGATTGGTCCGTTGAAAGGAATATCTGATACTGCAATAGCTGCTGACGCTGCTAAGGCCGCTAATGCATCAGGCTGAACCTGCGAATCAGCAGAAATCAAGATTACGTTAACCTGTACTTCAGCGTGATAATTTTCAGGGAAGAGTGGTCTTAAAGCGCGGTCAATCAAACGACTGATAAGCACTTCGTTATCCGATAAACGTCCTTCACGGCGTTGGAAACTTCCGGGGATTTTACCTGCTGAACCGAACTTTTCCTGATAGTCAACAGAAAGGGGCAAGAAATCAATTCCTTCTTTGTGTTCTTTAGCTGCAACAACAGTAGCCAATAACATGGCATCTCCTGATCTTACAACAACTGAGCCGTCGGCTTGTCTGGCAAGTTTTCCTGTTTCAAGGCTAATCACTTTGCCATCAGGCATTTCGATGGTCTTCGAGTGAATATTAAACATTTTTTAGCTTAAGTATTAAACCACGTTTCCGCTTTCGACGTGGCAATTTTCTATCCGTATTCCGCGGGGATATCTCAATGACCTTAAAAACAGCTTTAAAGCCTTGAAACTATGTATAATTTTGTAGTTTTTACCAAAAAGACAATCAGAGAATGAAATTTCCACTCTCTGATTGTCAAAAAAATTACTTACGAATGCCTAATTCAGCAATAATTGCTCTATAGCGCGCAATATCATTCTTATGCAAATAATCCAGCAAACGACGACGTTTACCAACCAGTTTTAATAAACCGGCTCTGGTAGAATAATCATGCTTGTGGCTTTTAAGATGCTCTGTAAGATGAGAGATACGATAAGTAAATAATGCAATCTGAGATTCAGCAGAACCTGTATCAGTTGCCTTTTTCTGGAAGCCTTTGCCTGCAAAGATTTCTTCCTTCTTCTCCGTAGTTAAATACATTTGATGTTAACTTAGATTTAATGAATATTTAAAACAACCGCAAAGGTAATACTTTATTTTCAAAAAAAAGTGAAACCTATAAAAATAAAGCGTATATAGGCAAAAAAAAGCCTCTCTCAAAACGGAAAGGCTTTTCAAATAACAAATGTTCAACTTAAACTTAATTCTTAAACGTGACGATAGCGAGATTCGAACTCGCACAGGCTAACGCCCACTACCCCCTCAAAGTAGCGTGTCTACCAATTCCACCACATCGCCATTTTTGAAATGCAAAATTATGCAAGGGGATAGATTAATCCAAATAATAGGCTTTTTTAATTCTGGTTTAAACCTCACCATTTCAACTGATATGCTCTTTCCCGATATTAATTTCAGTTACGGGTTTTATTTCTTCTTTTTCGGGTTCGTTAATTCGTTCTGAACATTCTCCTGAACTCTGAATGTAACTATCCCGCGTATTAAATCTAACGGAAAAGCTTTATCGTTAGGAAACTGAATGGCTGATTTGCTAACAGAGTATTCTTTTAATTGCGTTTCAAATTGGGCTAATAATTCCTTACTATAGGGATAGGAAAGAGAAATGTGTTTGGCATACGCAGAATAATAAATCAGGTATCCTTTGTACTTAAAACAAGGAATCTGATAGCTTATAACTTCCTCTACGTCAGGAACAATTTCGTGTACTATGTCACGGATAGATTGCATTCTTTCCTGAGCTCCTGCCGGAAACACACTATGGTACTCATCAATCGATTGATAATCAGTCTTAGCCATGTTTATAATTATGTATTTAATTGAATCTGAAATTAAAACCCTAAAATATTGAATTTTGAAGAAAAATCCCCATACTATTGATAAAGAAGTTTGAATTAAAGGCAATTGCATCTCTATTTTGTTGAATCCTGATAGCAAATCCTTTAAACTCATTTCCGACGAAGTAAAAAAATACTTAAAAAATTGTAGGAAAATTTGCGTAGTCAAATAACTACATATACATTTGTAGTCAAATAACTACGCAATGAATTTAAGAAGAGATGTTTTTCAAGCCATAGCAGACCCTACCCGAAGGGCCATATTGCTCTTAGTGGCCTCTCATTCAATGACTGCCGGAGCAATTGCAGCAAACTTTGACACAGCAAGACCGACAGTTTCAAAGCACCTTCAGATACTGACTGAGTGTGAATTACTTGAACAAAAACAAAATGGCAGGGAAGTTTACTACAACATTAATGCGACAAAAATGAAAGAAGTGGCTGATTTTATCGAAATATTCCGCAATATGTGGGATGACAGGTTTAATAAATTAGAAGCCATAATGAAAAACTATTTATCAGAAAAATAACATATAATGGAACGCAAAACAAAAATAAGTGCCGAAGACAACAAACAGGAGTTAACTATTACCAGGGAGTTCGATTTGCCAGTAGGTTTGCTTTTCAAAGCATTTGAAGAACCAGAAATTGTTGAACAATGGATGAATACTAAAGTACTTAAACTAGAAAACAGGAAGCATGGTGGTTGGCAAAATGAGACACGTGACCCGGAAGGCAATGTGGTATTCAGGGCTAATGGCGTATTTCATGAGTTTGTCCCTAATCAGAAAATAACACGGACTTTTGAAATGGAAAATACACCATTTGATGCCCAGCTCGAATTCTTAACATTTGAAAAGCTAACTGATGATACCAGCAGGCTTACCATGCATGTGATTTATAAATCTCTGGCGCTCAGAGATCAGTTATTGAAACTTCCATTTGCTCATGGTATAAATATGGCGCATAACCGATTAGAAGAGGTCGTGAGCAAATTAAAATAATACAAAATGAAAACGGATAACATGAATCCTAAGGTGGACTTCTTTTTCAATAAAACCTCGCAATGGAAAGAAGAATACGAGTTATTACGCATGATTTCACTGGATTGTGGACTGGTAGAAGAATTGAAATGGGGTTGCCCTTGCTATGCATTTCAGAAGAATAATATAGTTCTAATACATGGATTTAAGGAATACTGTGCATTTCTGTTTTTTAAGGGAGCATTACTAAGTGATGCTAATACTATTCTGATTCAACAAACTGAAAATGTGCAGTCAGCCCGTCAGATTCGGTTCACTAATATTCAGGACATAATTGAGCTGAAACAAATATTGAAAGCATATATATACGAAGCCATTGAAGTAGAAAAAGCGGGCCTGAAAGTAGATTTAAAAAAGACAGAGGATTTTGATATACCGGATGAATTTCAAAAGAAACTGGATGAAATGCCAGCTTTAAAGACTTCTTTTGAATCCCTGACTCCCGGAAGGCAAAGAGCATATATTTTTCATTTTTCACAGGCTAAACAATCGAAAACCAGAGAAGCACGAGTTGAAAAGTACTTAGATAAAATTCTTGATGGCAAAGGTCTGGAAGATTAACACATAATAATTTTATGCAATTGTATGTATTAAGACCTTTTTAACTATTAATATTAATTAAAGATGGAAAATTCAAAAAGTGCATCAAAGAGAAACAAAATTATTTATTGGATTGCCACTGTCTGGCTTTCGCTGGGAATGGTATCAACTGGCATAGTGCAGTTTATCAAATTAAAAGAAGAAGTAGACCTTTTTACTCATTTAGGCTACCCTATTTATTTCCTGACCATCTTAAGTATCTGGAAATTCCTGGGAGTGGTAGCAGTACTTGTTCCTAAGTCCCCTTTGGTAAAAGAATGGGCTTATGCAGGCTTTATTTTTGCTATGACAGGCGCCTTATTTTCTCATATCGCTCTTGGGGATAACCTTAAAGAATCTTTTGGACCAATTCTATTAATAATTCTTACTGTGGTATCCTGGTATTTCAGACCTGCAGATAGACGATTGGTTCAGCTAGCTTGATAGTTTGCCATATAAATATTTTTAAGAAAACGGGCCACTTTGCCGATACATGAAAACCATCGGCTAATCAATTTAAAATAAACTCCCATCAATTATTCCAAAATTCACAAAACAAACCCATGAGTATCAATAAAACAGAATTGCCCCAACAAGAACGTGAAGAACTTCTTAAAACATTGAAAGCACGTTTTGAAAAAAACATGAGCCGCCACAAAGGGCTTGAGTGGGCTAAAGTACAAACAAAACTGGAAGCTAGTCCTGAGAAACTTTGGTCACTCAATGAAATGGAAATGACTGAGGGCGAACCAGATGTGGTTGGCTACGATGAAAAGACTGGAGAATATATTTTTTATGACTGCTCTGCCGAAAGCCCAAAAGGCCGTAGAAGTATCTGTTTTGACCAGAAAGCGCTTAATGACAGAAAAGAATACAAACCAAAAGACAGCGCAATGAATATGGCTTATGAAATGGGTATAGAGATGCTGTCTGAAGAACAATACAAAGGTTTGCAGGAAATTGGCGAATTTGATTTAAAAACATCCAGTTGGATACAGACACCCCATGAAATCAGAAAACGCGGAGGTGCGCTTTTTTGCGACCGTCGTTACGACCATGTATTTACATATCATAACGGTGCAGATTCTTATTATGCTGCCAGAGGATTCAGAGGTTCGTTAAGGGTTTAATTTTTAGATTAATCACGAAATAAGGACTCCCTCACAATGGTTATTCTATGCCAACAAATTTATACTTTTTAAATCTCATTCTTAAAAGAAAAATATCTTTGGCGTGAAAAAAGCGTCTGAGCTAGATTTGTTCAACCCATATTTGAATAAGAAAAATTCATACGCAATATAAAAATTCTTTATTGCTAGTTAGTGGCTTCATTTTCAATACCGCTTTTTGGTTTCGTAATCACATATCTTAGTTTTTCCTCGTTTTCATCGGCCCATTTGCCTAAAGCACCAATAACCGGAATCAAAGTACTTCCAAATTCCGTAAGACTGTACTCAACCTTTGGAGGTACAACAGGGTAAATTTTCTTTGAAATTAGCTCCTGTTGCTCCAGCTCTCTTAATTGCATGGTTAATACCCGTCTTGATGCATCAGGAATTTTACGTTGCAATTCGCTTGGCCTTTTATGTCCCTCATTTATAAACCAAAGCAGACGGATTTTCCACTTTCCATAAAGCACTTCACCAACCAGGTCAAGGCCGCAGTTCAGACTTAAAGGTATCTTTCTCTCATACATGATACAAATCTATTTCAATGTTATAATACATGCAATAGGTGATTAATTTATCCCTATAGGAATCGCTTTTCCGTACTTGCATAAAGTAAACATACAACTCAATTTTGCATAAAAAAATATTATGCAAGACACCTTTGATTTTAACAATGAATTATCCGGTAAAATTGCTTTGGTTACTGGCGGTACAAAAGGCGCAGGAAAAGCCATTGCTGAACGTTTACAGAAAGCAGGTGCAACG
>CALRLS020000381.1:0-5727 GCA_943368815.1 Cyanobium sp. NIES-981 | reverse complement strand
TGAGCAACCAATTGGCCTGCGAGCATCCCTGACGACACAGTAAGGGCTTTTCTCGCTCCTACCCAAGCTGCCATTTTATTTTCAGCTTCTTCATAGATAGCCAATTGTAGGTTGCCATTGCGGGAGCTACCAAAAGACATACCATACTGGTGCAGTCCTTTTATCAATAATTGTTTAAAATCATTGTCCTGATTCAGCCCAAGATAAGAGGTGCCACTAAAGAAGTGATAGTCTTTCTCTCCTATTCTGATTTTGTTTGATGGCTGTTGATGAATAATAAAATCGTTGTGCATAAACTCCCGGTAATTTCAGTATTATTTTGCTGCGCCTTTGGAATAGCCTCTATGGGATAGTGGCTAATAGTAACCAATTCTTATCAACTACTCCGTAGCGGCCCTTTTCATTTCTTTCTCAACGCTGCTTTTATATCCAAAGAAATCCACCTCTAATGTATGTCTGGGTGATTCATCAAACTGTTTGTGTAGTTTTCTGGCATCTTCTTCTATTGAGCGGAGCATTTCTTCTTTATTTGGCAATTTGCACTCTCCCTTTGCAATCCTGGCTATCCATTTGGTTTGTAATTCTGCCAAAGGCATAATAGCCCCCAATGGCTGAAGAAGCCCGATAAAGAAAATATTCGGGAAATTAGGGTGAATAACTCTTTTATAAAGCCCGATCTTATTAGATTCTTCAATATCAAACTCTCCATAATGTTTAAGAAACGGAAAGGATATTTTATAGCCCGTGGCATAAATAACCATATCAAAATCCTGACTGCTGCCATCTTCAAAAATGACAGTTTTACCCTGAAACTCCTTTATATTAGGTTTAAACTTGATGGCACCCCTGCCCGAAAGGTGTAATAAATCCTGTGAGACGGTTGGGTGTTCGCTCAATAAAGCCCTTTTAGGCTTTGGTACACCAAAATCTTCCTGCTTACCTCTTGCCAGCCACAAGGCCAGTTTCAGAGTTAGTCGTTTTATCGATAAGGGTAGTTTTGATGTCAACGGATTAGCCAGCTTATCAAAAGGCATACTGAAGAACCAGCTTGGTGTAATATGAGCGCCGCTTCGTGTTGAAATCACCACCTTACCTGTATGCAATCTTGCCGCTTCGGCAGCAATATCAACCGCTGAGTTACCAATGCCTACAATCAATACATCTTTATCGCGTACCTGCGCTGATTCTTTATAATAATGCGAGTGTATTGTTTCTCCGGTAAACGTACCTTTAAAAGCAGGATCCGGCATACGGGGCTTCCAATGGTGTCCATTGGCTACAATTATATATTGATAAACATGCGTTTGCCCATTATTAAGTTTAACAGCATAAGTCCCATCCGTATTTTGGTTCACCTCGATAACGACTGTATTAAATGTAATAGAATTACGAATGCCGAAATGCGCTACATAGCTCTCGAAGTATTTAATAATATGACTGTGGTGCGGATACATAGGATAATCGTCTGGCATTGGGTAATCAGAGTAAGCCATTGCTACCCGGTTAGTATTAATATGTAAGGAACGATAGGCTGATGAAACACCATTATCATTGTTAAAACGCCAGTTTCCGCCAATATCAGAGCCCTTTTCAAAACAATCGAAACTAATGCCGCTCTCCCTCATAGTTTTGGCTGCTGCAATTCCGGAAGAACCCGCTCCAATGATACAAACCTGCTTCATGAAATTATAGGGTAATAGATAGTTAAAATACTATTGATTTGATATGATAAATCCTTTTACCAATTCCCGAACCATTCCTCCTGAAACAGAGTTCAGGTGAATATTGTCAGGGGTAAGTTGATACCCGTGTTTCCTGCTGGTATAATCCCAATCTTTGCCCAGGATATAGTAATTAATAATAGAGAATATCAGCAGTTTGTAGGTTTCCTCAAATGTATGTTTCAATCGCCTGGGATTGGCTGATAGATAATCTTTCTGTTTTTCCCTCAAAGGCAGATAAATCAATTTCTGGTCATGTGCCAGTTGTTTGATATACGCGCTGTATTTATCCGCTTTCTTATTTGCTTCATGATTCGGGTCTTCACCCATAACAGGCAATGACATCAATGCAATTTTTGCTTTTGTTCCCTGTTTAAGCCGACTAACAATTTCTTCATAGTTATTTTGAAACGATTCAAAATCCGGTATCATGTCTTTCGGTATACGCCCTGTTTGTTTAAAACTATTCAGTAATTCCTCACTCATCGTAGCGCTTATATCGTTTGTACCTACCAGAATAGTAATAAAATCGGGTCGACAGGCAATTACATCATCTATACGCTGCAATAGCGAATAAGTCAGGTCTGAATTTATTCCGGCATTGAGAACCTGTAAATCCGGAAAAAATCTCCCTAAATCACTTACCCAATTATAACTCACGTTACCATGTGTATTGCTGTCGCCAAAACAGACCAATGTCTGTTTTGAAAAATCTAATCTTTGTTGATTTTGTAGTGTGGGGTAGCTTTCAGGCTTATCTCTGGTTATTTTTTGCCATAACCATCTATAAATAATCACCAGTAATATCAGTAAGCCAATTAATAAAACCCAAAGCATCTAAAGTAGCAATAATGGTTAAAAATGTAAATATACTATATAAAATGACTTTTGCCTTTTGATTCGTTTCTTCAAATATCCCATTGTTAAAATACTTTCATGATTGATTATTAAATATTTCGCGGCATTATCTGTTTATAAGCTTAGTCTTTTTACAAATTTCCAAATAGAAATAATAAAACCACTCATGGGTTTCAATGATTTTATATCGTGGAAACCCATGATTTTTGCCGCTGTAAATTCGGAAAAGAACGTATTATTAAAATAAGGCTTGTCTGTTTTCAAAATATATATACCATCCTTATTATAGCCTATTTGAATATTTGATGTTAAAAAGTGTTAAATAAGACAAATTTTTGCTTGATTGGCGTTAATTTCGTGGAATAACTTTGTTTTATAATAAAGATGTTTGTTTTCAGGTAAAAGAATCAGGCGATGAATTTCAGGAATATTATCATATTTATGCTTCTTGCCATGATTGGTTTAATAACCTTTCAATGGTATTGGATTGAAAATGCTATTGCTTTCAGGCAAGACCAGTTTGACCGTAATGTGAACGAGGCATTGCAGGAGACAGTCAAGAAAATTGAAAAGCAAGAGATTATTTTTCTGGCCAACCAGAAAATGAAAATAGAAGAGCAGAAAAAGCTTCTGGCTATTACGCAAAAAAAACAAGAGAAAAAGCGTGTCCCTAAACCTGCGAAAGTAGAGCCATACGAAGATTTTGGTGCAATAGCTCCCATAGAGGCACCACTAAGCCCGGTTCTTGGACAAGGCTTTAATATTTATTATGCTGATCCGGAGCCTGTTGCCCCTCTGGCTAAGATAAGAAGAAGCGGAGACCGAAGCAGAAACCGAAATAATACAGTAGCTGCTACTGATGTATTCGGAGCAACTCCTGCCTTTGAAATCCCTGTTAGACAGATGGATTTAATCAAGGAAATGCTGGAAGAACAGAATATAATGATGGAAGATTTAAGCCAGCCTATGCGCAACCGGCTGATGCGCCAGAAAACAGCAGAAGATTTAATACAGGAATTCAACCGTCAGGTATTAGTGCTCAACAAAAATCATAATGAAGACCACCAGGTTATAGATATAGAAGGCTCTGATGGCCAAAACAGTGTGCTTAGTTTTGGCTATTCATTTAGTGCATCCGCTTTCGATAGCTCTCATGTAAACTATGTTAAACCTAAAAAGCATAGGCTTGCAGTAAAGCCGAAAGTAAAAGAGTCAGTGGCAGAAGTGGAAACTTATGAGCGAACAAAAAACAAAGCAGAACTGGTAAAAGATGTATTGACCGATGTGATTCATGGTTCACGTAATATCCACGAACGCCTCGACCGCATTACACTGGATACACTATTGAAAAAAGAACTGAAAAGCAGAGGGATTAGTATACCTTATCAATATATTGTTAAGAATAGTACAAACATGATATTTGCCTCTTTTGCTGAAAACTCAATTCCTAATTTCATCAGAGATTCTTATCGTGTACAACTTTTCCCGAGCGATTTACAGCCGCAGAACCACTTCTTATTTGTGCATTTTCCGGATACTCAGGGCTTTATTCTGAGTAATATGTGGACAGTCTTTGGCAGTTCTATTCTGTTGATTCTAATGATTGGGGGTATTTTCTACACCTCCTTAAACACCATGCTGAAACAGAAAAAACTTGCAACAATCAAGAATGATTTCATTAATAATATGACTCATGAGTTTAAAACCCCTATTTCGACCATTTCGCTGGCAGTAGAGGTAATGAAAGATAACGAAGTGAAGAAAGATAGCTCCAAAATGAACCGTTATCTGAATATTATTCAGGATGAAAACCGTCGCCTGGGTACGCAGGTAGAAAAGGTACTTCAGATGGCCTTATTAGATAAAGGTAACGTAAAGCTGAAACTGGAAAGAGTAAATATACATGAAACCATTGAGCAGGTATTAACAAACCTGAGTGTGCAGATTGAGCAGAAAAATGGCCAGGTGAAACTGGAACTGGATGCTGAAGACTCCGAAATTGAGGCAGATGAGGTTCACCTGACTAATATTATTTATAACTTGCTCGACAATGCCAATAAGTACTCACCGGAAAGCCCTGATATTACCATCAGAACCGAGAATGAAGAAGGCTTCCTGAAAATAACAATTGCCGATAAGGGTATTGGTATGAATAAAGAGCAGTTAAACAAAATATTTGAACGTTTTTATCGAGTACCAACCGGAAACCTGCATGATGTAAAAGGCTTTGGCCTGGGCTTAAGTTATGTAAAGAAAATGGTAGAGTCGCATCAGGGAATGATTCAGGTTGAAAGTAAACCGGGAGAGGGCAGTAGCTTTGAAGTGTATCTGCCTTTGAACAGAAGTGTGTAGTGTTGTTGTAATTACAATTCAATAGTTTTAAATTCCCATACGGGCTACGTTATGAAAGTTTTATTGACAGAAGATGACCCCAACCTGGGTATGCTCTTGCAGGAATACCTGACAGCTAAAGGATATGACACCGATTTAGCAAAAAACGGCGAAGAGGGCATCAAAATGTTTATTGAGAAGGGCAATTATGATATGTGTATCAGTGATGTAATGATGCCTAAAAAAGACGGGTTTTCTTTGGCCAAAGAAATACGAATGAAAGATAAAGATGTACCTATTATCTTTCTGACGGCCAAATCGATGAAAGAAGATACCATACAGGGCTTTAAAGTAGGGGCAGACGATTATATTACCAAGCCTTTCAGTATGGAAGAATTATTGATGCGCATGAAAGCCATTTTTCGCCGTATCAATAAACAGGAATCTGACATTCCGACTAATATTTTCCAGATTGGGGAGTATTCTTTTGATGCGCTCACCAATACTTTAGCAAATAACGGCAGCCAGAATAAGCTTACTACGAAAGAATCTGAACTATTAAAACTGCTTTGCCAGAATAAAAACCAATCTGTCAGCAGAAGTTTTGCGCTAAAACTCATCTGGGGTGATGATAGTTATTTCAATGCCCGTAGTATGGACGTTTATATTACCAAACTCCGCAAACACCTGAAAGAAGACCCAGCTATACAAATCATGAATATGCATGGAGAGGGGTTTAAGTTGATTGTGTAGGAAGAATATGACACTTGTGGCGCGAACTTCCAGTTCGCTGTTTCAATAATTGCTACGAACTGGA
>CALRLS020000380.1:0-5755 GCA_943368815.1 Cyanobium sp. NIES-981 | reverse complement strand
AGCGGCAGGTTATGAATTGAAGATAGTTTAAAAAGCCGGAATTATGCAAGGAGTAGTTGATGAAAGAAATGAAGTGCTATTGATTGATAAACCTCTCAAATGGACTTCGTTCGACGTAGTAAATAAGGTTCGTTATGCGGGCAAATATAAAAAAGTAGGCCATGCAGGTACTTTAGACCCTTTGGCTACTGGCTTGTTAATACTCTGTACCAACAAAAAAACAAAGGAGATTGATACCTATCAGGCACAGGAAAAAGAATATACCGGAACCCTGGTTCTGGGCAAAACAACCCCGTCGGTTGATTTAGAGACCGAATTTGATGCAGAATACCCTGTTGCCCATATTACGCCAGAAGCGATGATTCAGGCCGTCACACAATTAACAGGCCTTATAGAACAAATTCCTCCGGCTCATTCTGCCATTAAAGTAAATGGCAAAAGAGCCTATGAGTCGGCCAGAAAAGGTGAGGATGTGGTGATAAAATCAAGACAGGTTGAAATAAAGGCATTCGATATAGATACTACAAATTTTCCGGAAATCTCTTTCAGAATTGTTTGCTCCAAAGGCACATATATCCGCAGCCTTGTGAGAGATTTTGGTAAACTACTTCAATCAGGCGCTTACATGAGTTCTCTCCGCAGAACCAGAATCGGTGATTTCAAAATTGAAAATGCACTCACCCTCGAACAATTTCTGGAGAATATTCGTAATTTTGCACCCGGTCAATTATAAGCATCGTTTAATTACGGAGTGCTTTACAAAATTTCTTTAACCTTGAAAGTATATTATAATCTATCAGATTTCGTACCATTGAAGAACGCTATAGTAACCAGCGGCACTTTTGATGGGGTTCATTTGGGTCATCAGAAAATCTTACAAATATTAGGTGAAACGACCGAAGCTTCAGGCGGTGAATCAGTAGTACTGACTTTCTGGCCTCACCCCAGAATGGTTGTTTCACAGGATAGTCAGGGGCTGAAATTACTATCTACAGTTGAGGAGAAGATTGAGTTACTGGAAAAACAGGGAGTTAATCACCTCTTGATAGTACCCTTTACCCGTGAATTTTCAGAATTAAGTTCAGAAGAGTATGTGCAGAAGATACTAATCGATATCATAGGCACAAAAAAACTGGTCATTGGTTATGACCACCACTTCGGCAGGAACCGTGAAGGGAATTTTCAATATCTTGAAGTTAATTCTCATAGATTCGGTATCGAAATTCAGGAAATACCCCGTCAGGAAATTGAAAGTCTTGTTATCAGTTCTACCAAAATACGGGAATCCTTATTAGAAGGGCAGGTTAAATCTGCTAATGATTTATTGGGCAGGAATTATAGTTTTTCCGGAATTGTAGTGAAAGGCAGGCAATTGGGCAGAACCATTGGTTTCCCGACAGCCAATATTCAGGTTTCTGAAACCTATAAGCTGATTCCGGCTAATGGTGTGTATGCAGTCAGAACAGAAGTGAGAGGCCAATGGCTGAATGGTATCATGAATATCGGCAACCGACCGACAGTTGACGGTATAGGCCGTACGCAAGAGGTATACATTCTTGATTTCGATGATGATATCTATGGTGAGAATATAACAGTCGAACTGATTGACTATATCAGACCTGAACAAAAATTCAATGGTATTGAAGAATTAAAAGCCCAGATACTAAAAGACAAAGAAAGAGCAATTCAGATTTTATGAAAATAGATTTAGTTGAAATTATTGGCTGGATTGGGGCTGTCCTGGTGACAGGTTCATACTTTCTGAATATGCAGGGAAAACTGGACGCCAAAGATGCCCGGTATATCTGGGCAAATGCCATTGGTGGAATATGTTTTGTCATCAATACATATTACCACCAGGCTTATCCGTCAATGGCCGTTAATATTATCTGGGTGTTGATTGCTGCAGTGGCAGTATTCCGCAAAAAATAGCCTTAGGCGTTCTTCACGTAGCTGCCTAGCCATTTGATGCTGTTCCTATGTTTTTTAAAGACTTTTATTACATTTTCGTCTTTGAAGAATCCCTCCAGTTCAATAAAAAACCAGAAATTAAAATCTTCACTTCCTTTATAAGGACGGCTTTCAATCTTGGTTAAATTGATGCCTGCTTTTTTGAAATCCTGTAAGAAATTGGCAAGTATACCCGGTTTGTCTGTGTCAGGCAGACGGGCGATAATGGTTGTTTTATCATTTCCACTCTTCCCGTTTATAAAGTCTTTTGCCAAAATATAGAATCTGGTGCGGTTCTGTCCATTGTCTTCAATATTATTAAACAAAACAGGCAAGCTGAATAGTTTTGCGGCAATTTCTGAGCAGATAGCAGCACTCTCAGGGTCTTCAGCAGCTAGTTTGGCGGCTTTAGATGTTGATTCTACCTGAATTTCTTCCGGATGGGTTTGTTCAAAGTACTTATTGAGGAATCCCCTACATTGTCTGAAAGCTATATCTTTCGAATAAATTCTTTTGATTTTTGAAGGATTTTCAGCCTCTGTTGCCAATGCAAAATGTACCGGAATTTTTAACTCAGCCGCTACATTCACGTTCATTTCATTCAGTAAATCCACGGTTTCATAAACAATCCCTTCCTGGTTATTTTCAATCGGAATTACCCCGAATTTTGCTCTGCCTGTATCAACAGCTTCAAAAACCGATTTGATGGTTGGCAAGGTCATGTATTCGCTCATGGCGCCAAAACGACTTTCAGCTGCCTGATGCGTAAAGCTTCCTTCCGGCCCTAAAAAGGCTACTCTTTCAGGCAACTCAATATTGCGGGCAGCTGCGAAGATTTCCAGATAAATTGCTTCAATGGCCTCTTTGTTTAAAGGGCCACTGTTCTGGGCATTCATTCTGTCTAAAATCTGCTTCTCACGCTCAGGTCTATATATAATGGCTTTGGTCGAACGTTTTATTTCGCCAACCTTATGCACTAACTGCATACGTTTATTCAACAGTTCCAATAACTGGTCATCAATCGAATCAATGTCTTTTCTTACTTCCTCAAGTGTCACTGTCTGGATAGGTGTTTAAATTTTTAATGATATAGTAAGGGGGCAATGTTCTATTTTACGCAACTTCTTTCACCTCCAGAATTTCCGCTAAAACTTCATCAATTTCATCCCTTTCCACTCTTAGATTATCGATAATAAATTTCTGACGTTCCGGTGTGTTTTTGCCCATATAATAGCTCAGAATCTTTGAGATAGACGATTCTTTTTCTAAAATAACAGGTTCTAATCTTATGTCTTCACCAATAAATCCTTCAAATTCATCCGGTGAGATTTCACCCAAGCCTTTAAAGCGGGTTATTTCTGGTTTTGGTGATAATTTCTTAATGGCTTTCTGTCTTTCTTCGTCAGAATAACAATAAATCGTTTCTTTTTTATTTCTAACCCTGAACAAGGGCGTTTCAAGTATATATAAATGTCCTTCTCTTACTAAATCAGGGAAGAACTGTAAGAAGAATGTCAATAATAATAAACGAATGTGCATTCCATCTACGTCGGCATCAGTTGCTACTATGATTTTATTGTAACGAAGTCCTTCAAGACCATCCTCAATATTGAGTGCATGTTGCAGAAGGTTAAACTCCTCGTTTTCGTACACAATCTTTTTGGTCAGGCCAAAACTGTTCAAGGGCTTCCCTCTCAAACTGAAAACGGCCTGTAATTCCGGATTACGTGCTTTGGTAATAGAACCACTGGCAGAATCACCCTCTGTAATAAACATCACCGTCTCAAAACGCTTTTCGTTCTTTTCATCATCCAAATGAAAACGACAGTCTCTTAACTTCTTGTTATGCAGATTGGCTTTTTTGGCACGCTCATTAGCCAGTTTCTTAATTCCTGCCAGTTCTTTTCGTTCTCTTTCTGACTGTTCGATTCTTTTCTTCAATGCCTCTTTTACAGAAGGATTCATATGCAGAAAATTATCCAGTTTTTCTTTAAGAAAATCCCCAATAAAAACTCTGATGGTCGGCGAATTGGGTTCCAGCGACATGGCAACAGAGCCAAGCTTGGTTTTAGTTTGAGACTCAAAAACAGGTTCCTGTATCCGAACCGAAATAGCGCCGATAATTGATTGACGAATATCTTCCGGTGCATAATCCTTACCAAAGTGTTCTCTGACTGTTCGAACGATTGCTTCACGAAAACCCGAGAGGTGAGTACCACCCTGCGTGGTATTTTGTCCGTTTACGAATGAATAATACTCTTCACCATATTGATTACCATGCGAAAGCGCCACTTCAATATCCTCTCCTTTTAAATGTATAATCGGATAACGCAATAAATCTTCGTCGGTTTTGCGGCGGAGCAAATCCAATAAACCATTCTGGGAGATAAATTTCTGTTTATTAAAGAAAACTGCCATTCCTGCATTCAGATAGCAGTAATTCCATATCATGGCCTCCACAAACTGTGGAATGAAATGATAATGTTTAAAAACACTGGCATCAGGCGTAAAAGTAACCAGGGTGCCGTTTTTCTGGTCGGAATCAATAATTTCTGACTCTTTGGTTAATTCACCTTTGGCAAACTCTGCCCACTTTGTTTTTCCCTCTCTGAACGCCTGTACTTTGAAATGTGAAGAAAGCGCATTGACTGCCTTGGTACCTACCCCATTCAATCCAACGGCTTTCTGAAAGGCCTTACTATCATATTTAGCGCCTGTATTTATTTTTGATACTACATCAACTACTTTCCCTAGCGGAATCCCACGACCATAGTCTCTTACCTCTACTACCCCATCCTCCAGTCTTATATCAATTGACTTGCCATAACCCATGGCATACTCATCAATACAATTGTCTAATACTTCTTTTACCAAAACATAAATTCCATCGTCCGCTGCTGAACCATCACCAAGTTTTCCGATATACATACCAGGTCGCAATCTTATGTGTTCCTTCCAGTCAAGAGAACGAATACTATCCTCATTATAAGTTACTTCCTTATTTTCAGCCATGTTTGAAAAAAAAATTTTTATTTATTGGATTTTATAATTTACTTTGTATCTCAAAGTTCTTTTTAACACATACTTAATATGAAACAGCAAAAAAATAAAAAAACTTCACTTACTTTGCAATGTTTTCATCCCTTGTTCATTAAATACTTAAACAGCAATTTGGCAAATAACGTTATAGATATGAAATTTAGCAAAAATAATTTCTTACAAAGTTTCCTCAAAATTACGCTTTTTACGCTAATAATCAGCAATTCTTTTGGACAAGATCCAGGGAATGCTCCCACAAATGCCCCTACAAATGCTCCGGCGAATCCAAACACAAATCAACCAAATCAGAATGCACCCGCTGGCCGTAACACAAATCAGCAAAATCCTAATATGCCATTGCCTGTGCGCAACCGTACAGCAAATGCGAATGACCCCAATGCGGTGAGGAATCTGACACTGAATCCTGCGGACCAGTTGGCTATGACAAGAGAAGATTCGTTAAGAGCGATTCGTGAAGATGAAGCCGATCAGGATGTAGCTAAAGTAACATTAAGAAGAAGAATTTTTGGTTATAATCTGTTTAATACAACGAAGTTTGACCCTACTCCGGCCATTAACATTGCCACTCCTAGTAACTATGTTCTGGGGCCAAACGATCAGTTAATCATTGATATTTACGGTTATTCGCAAGCCACTTATAAAGCAACCATTTCTCCGGATGGGTATATTACCCTCGACAGAGTCGGATTGGTTTATCTGGCAGGCTCAACAATGGAACTTGCGCGTGAAAAGATTCTTAATAAAT
>CALRLS020000379.1:0-5760 GCA_943368815.1 Cyanobium sp. NIES-981 | reverse complement strand
CACAGCGGATAGTGGCAATAATAAATCGTTTTGGGATGACTCATGCTTAAAAGGAAAAGAAGCAATCATTGGAGATGCTCGTGTCCTTTACAGAGAAATAAATTTATTTTCCTCAAAACCTAAAAGTCAGGTTGGCTCTATTAGTTTGTCAAAAATAATCAATATTTTAGATAAATACTTTGATTATAAAGGAAGTGGATTAGAATTAGATGAGTATATTTCTAAAAATAAATTTGGTAAAATAAAAGACATAAATAGTATAGATGAACAAAAGTTAGATTTTCTCACTCAAAATGAATGGGTGGCATTATGCTACGAAGAGTTTGAGATTGGTAATCCTTATGGTTGGGCAGTTAAAGCATTAGAAGTTAGTTTTTCTAAAGAAAAGAAAATAGTAATGTCGGCCTTAGAAGATGGTAGCAAGTTTTATGAAGGCAGTTTTGAGATAATTCATAAAGGAAACTTATATTTAGAGATGGGGCCGCTGAATGTTTCAGGTGATAGATATTTAAGGTGTTTTTTCGATTTCGGAAATGAATGGCACTTGGATAATCCTGAAATTAGTATAGGTGTTTATTACAATTTAAGGAAGCAGAACATTATTTTAGGGACAACACTACTTGTTAAGAAAGAACTTGTTGGCATATCTGAAGACTTCATGATTTTCAATAGAGGTGAAGGATTAAATGAAACATTTAGAAAATTCTTTAGTGATAAGGGGAAAAACTTCATCAAGCCTCCACGTGAGATTTATAAATTAGATACTCTAACAGCCAAAATCGACCAATTAAACAATCAATACTACAATATTCTTCATGGAGCAGAGTATGATTTATTTTTAAGTATTCCTCTTACAGTTGGCGAAAAAAATAATATTTATGAAAAAAATTCTCAAATTGCAGCAAGTGTTGTAAATATATTTAAGGAAGATTATAGATTTCTCAAAATAACTTGTGCATGTTTGGATGAAAAAGGTATGACATTAAATATCGATAGGTTTAAGGAATCTTACGTAACACCAATTATGCTACATAACAAAGAAAAGTTAGAAATGAGTAAATATTTTGTACTTATTTACCCTAATACTGGTGACCATAGTAGAATTTCTTACGCAATTTCTGAAGTTGGAATGGCAATAGCGTATAAAAAGCCAATTTTGATTCTATTTAATGTTGCTATTGAGAAGACACTGCCTCGTGCTTTTACAAAATCACAGTTACCAAACATTCACGTTATACCATATATATGTAATGAAGGTGAAGAAGACCTAATTGCGATTTCAAGAGTACTAAAAAATGAGGTTAATAAGCGGGCATTTTTTAAGTTTTAATTATGTCAATTGTAATAATCACTTCATTTAAAGTAATATTATTTTACACATGTTTGCGTTAGTGGTAGGTCAGTGAGAATATATATTTTGAGCTATTAATAAGCTTTGTTGGCAGTACAGTTTACGATTTTAAAAGCCTGTCTTGTCCTGAAATAGGTTTACACAAACCTACAAAGGAAAATGGCAAGAACCAATGCAAACAAAAAACTTTCGTATATTTAGGAGTTGTGTGTAATGCTTCAAGACTACTCCACGGAAAATAACTTTTTCTAAAAAACTAAAGAAATGTCAGGAAACAAAAACCCTTTTATATCAAGAGTACAAATCAAAAACTTTAGAAACTTTTTAAATGTCGACGTACTTCTAGATCATAAACAAGTAATAATTGGTGAAAATAACGTTGGAAAAACTAATTTTCTACGGGCTATTCAATTAATACTGGATAAAGACTTTTCAGACAATGACAGACAACTGACAGCCGAAGACTTTCATGACAGCATTGAGAACCCTTTAAAAAATGGTGTTGAAATAGAAATCATTTTGGACATTCAAGGTTTTCAGCACAACAGAAAACTTATTGCACAATTTTCCGATGCTGTAATTTCTGATACTCCGCCAACTCTACAATTTAATTTCAAGTTCTTTCCAAATAGAGATGAGTTTGGCAATATTACTATCTACAAATATGAATTATACAAAGGCAATAATGTAGAAAGAAAATTCACGAATGAAGATCGTAGCTATATTAATATTTTCGTAATTAAAGCACTTCGAGATGTTGAACGAGAATTAAAGGCACACAAAAATTCACCCTTATACAAACTGGTTAAGCAATATGATATTTCATCCGAACATTTAGAAGAAATTTCTGATGGTTTAAAAGAGGCTGCGAAAGGTATACTTGAATTAGACGAGATTGTACATATTAAAAATACTCTGACAGACCGATTTGCTAGTTTATCTGGACTTCAAGTAGATAATGAGATAACATTAAGAACCTTTGATATTGACACTGAAAGGTTATTATATACTTTGCAAGTTTATATGGGTCTTAAAGAAAGACCTGTATCTGAATTAAGTTTAGGGTTAGCAAATATCTTGTACGTTTCACTAATGCTTATTCTTTTAAAAGACAGAACTGTTTTACCAATTATTAAAGAAGAATATTTTCAATCCCTGCTTGAAGACGATAAGGATGATTTGCTTTTAAGACTATACAAAAAAAGTGAAAAGGGGAATTACATTTTAAATACTAATATTGATAATGAAGATACGGACGCACTATATAATTTCATGGATGAGAAGAACTATAAGCATCAGTCGTTTACGATTTTAGCCGTTGAAGAGCCTGAAGCTCATCTTCATCCAGTATTACAAAGATTAATTTATCGTGAAGTATTGCATAATAGTAATACATCTGTAATATTTACTTCCCATTCAACTTACATAACGTCAGTAACCCCTTTAAATTCAATTGTACATGTGAGAAGAATAGAAAAAGCAAGCGAAATCTTTTCAACCGTGAATTTAAAAATTGACCTAAAGGAGAAAGCTGATATAGAAAGATATATAGATGCAAAACGTGGTGAAATTTATTTTGGAAAAGGAATAATTCTAGTTGAAGGGATCACAGAAGAATACATAGTGCCTGCTAGTGCAAAATTACAAGAAACACCTTTAGATGATTTTGGAATTGTAGTCTGTAATATTGATTCAACAAATTTTAAACCATATGTTCAATTACTTAATACGTTACATATACCGTGGATTCTCTTTACTGACGGTGATTATTATGAAATAAAAACTGTTAAGGACAAGAAAAGTGGGAATGATAAGGAAGTAAGAGTTTATCATATTAGGGAAACGGGTGCAGATAAATTTTATAAAGGACATGAAAATATACAAAGACTGCTATTAAGTACAGGGATGATCAAAGAGGAGGAAATTCCTGAAGATTATAATCACCAAGTCGATTTATTTCGAAAAAATGGCTGTTTCGTCGGGAAGTATACTCTTGAAGTAGATATGATGGAGGAAACGAATCAACAAGGAATTGGAAAACTAAAATCTGTTTATAATGAATTAAAACCGGGTGGAGAAGAAATGCAAGAGAATTTTGAAGAAGCACTTGATGATGGGGATTTTTGGGAGGCACTTAAAAAAATAGATAATAATATTAGTAAAGGGCGTTTTGCTCAAAGATTGGCATCTGAACTAATAATTGAACTGCCCCCTGATTATGTGAAAGAAGGTATTAAATCCATAATTGGGAAAATTAAGGAATCAATATGAATGAGTTATTTTTTAATGATTTGGATCTTATTAAGAATGATAAGAAACAGCACGAAGCATATAATTCATTAGGAAATACCGCTATTATAGCTGGTCCTGGAAGCGGTAAGACAAGAGTATTATCCCTTAAAGCAATTTCATTAGCTAATAGTCTAATACAAAAACCATGTGGACTTGCTTGTATTAGCTTTAGCAGAGAATCCGTAAGAGAACTAAAAAAAAGATTAAGGTCTTATGGTTACTTACCAACTAAAAGAGATTTTATTGGAACTGTGC
The DNA here is from genome assembly GCA_943368815.1 of Cyanobium sp. NIES-981. Taxonomy (GTDB): domain Bacteria; phylum Bacteroidota; class Bacteroidia; order Cytophagales; family Spirosomataceae; genus Emticicia. The sequence goes on along the minus strand of CALRLS020000379.1, from coordinate 1,862 downwards.
ACAGTTTTAGTTTACTACATGTCATACAACCATTCGCACATCTGTACCCAAAATACAAAGTTAAATATCCAATCAAAATATTACCTTATGAAATTAGCGACCAAATTTATCAAAGTGTTCTTAAAGAATTAAAAATTGAAGATTCTGAAGATTTGCAATTAGTTGAGATAAATAAACATCGTTCTCTTTCTTTAATAGGTCGCAGTACAGTACAAATTGAATCCACTAAACTTATAACTAAAGCTGCAGAAATTTATGAAAATAAACTTAGTCAGACAGAGTATATTGATTTTATTGATATCATAAATATTGCTGCCAAAATTATACATGACCAAGATTTTGTAAAACTGTCACTGCAAAGTCAGTTCCCTTGGTTACTAGTAGATGAATATCAAGATTTAGGCAAAGCATTGCACGAAATGGTTCTAGAATTAGTTTTCAGTGCAGGCATTAAACTTTATGCTGTAGGAGATGTGAATCAATCTATTTATGGTTTTAATGGCGGATATCCTCAATTTTTACAAGAACTCACTACTTATGATGACATTAATACAATACAATTAGAAGCTAATTATAGGAGTTCGCAACATATCATTGATGCTTCGTTAGAAACTTTGCAACCTACGCCACCTTTTCCAAAATATATAGCGGAAAAAAGAAAAGATGATATAGCTGACTTTGCTTTTATTACTTGTGACGAAGAAATGGAAGAGCAGTATAATATAGTATCGGAAAAAATTTTGCCAAATCTATTGGCTAAAGGTATTTCCTTAAATGACATAGGAATAATTACCAATTCCAACAAACAAATTCAACAAATGGCACGTTTTCTTATAGATGCAGGTTTCCCATTTTTTATCGTTAATTGGAGATTTGAAAATAGTGCCGTAGCTGTTTGGCTTCAAGAATGTGCAAAATGGTGTACCGACAAAGAAAAACAATCATTTGACGAGTTATTCAAGTTTTGGATAAGAGTGATACATACACATAATGATTCTCGAAAAGAATGGGAATCAATTCGTTTAAAAACTCTATTTTACAACACTCTCAATGAAAGTTTAAAATGTAAAAATGTTTATGACTGGTTAGATTTCATAGTCAGCGAATTATCCCTTATCAAAACACTCACTAATTCTGAAATATACCCGAATGAAATATTAAATATTGAGAGATTACTTGAAGAGGCGAAATTGCACAATTTGAAGAATGCAAATATACAAAGACTTGCAAATTTAGGATTTCCAGATAATGAGGTTACAATTACAACAAGACATAGTTGTAAGGGACTAGAATTTGAAGTAATAATTTTATTAGGAATGGAAGAAGGGCATTTTCCAAATTACTATCATCTTGACAATCCAGTTGCTTTAGCTGAGGATCAACGACTGTGCTATGTTTGTATTAGTCGTGCTAAAAATGGATGTATTCTTATTAGATCAAAATACTTTACAATTCAAACTCGTAGAGGGCCTTGGCGAAAGGAATATGAACCATCAAGATATTGGATAAGTTTGTATAAAAAATTTGGAAATAAAAACAATACATTTGACAAGGACTTCAATTAGCACTACACACAACAAAAGTATTTGTAAAAGCAGGGCTTGAAAATGTAACATCAACAATTTATAAGTATCAGCAGCGGTTCGGGCTCGACATTCAATGTTCAGATTTAGTTCATAACTTCGACAAAATATTTTCAGTTAGGCATTTGTACCAGGCTGGACAATCAATGAATTCCCTGCCTTCGCAAATACTCGAACGTTAGAAACTACTCAAACTCCATAACAAAAGCCGATAGAAGATCTATCGGCTTTTGTTTAAAACTATTTATTTTATATTCAGGCTTTTAGGATTAGGATGGC
>CALRLS020000378.1:0-5804 GCA_943368815.1 Cyanobium sp. NIES-981 | reverse complement strand
AGCATTAGGGTACAGTAAGTAAATACTACCAGAATGATGTATTTGGACCAGTTTTTAATGAGAAAACGCTCAATGAATAAAATGAAAATTATAAGACTTACAAAACAGGAAAACCCTGTGGTAAGGTTAGCTAGAAAAACGGCTTTGTTTTGTTCAGCCTCCAAAGAGGTAGGATTCAGCAACTCTAATGAAAAATACAGGATGCTGTTCAGGCCATAAATAAGAAATAGCGCAAACAAAAAGGTATAAAACACAAATTGAGGATTAAGCCGGTTGATAGCATTTTTAAAGCCGGCTCTGAAACGATTATGTTGCTCTTTATGATGATGATAATGATGAGGTTTTGTTGTTTCAGCACTCGGGGTAGCTCTCTCATTTGGAGAAACCCTCGAACCAATATCCGGGGCTTTCTCGACATTCAATCTATCTGCCCAGTTAAATTGTTTTTTTTTAAGCTCCTCTTCTACATCCGGATATAGCTCAGCTTTGGGGGCTAAGATTCTGACATTGCCCCCAAAAGCTTTTAGTTTCACACTCGCCCCGCCGCCGTTAACACTACCCGAAATAAACCCTGACCTGTCAATGCCTTGAAAATTAGGTAAACGAGGTGCACTAACTCTTGAGCCATCGGCCTCTATTTGTAATCCCTGACTCAAAGGTAATTGTGCTTTGATATTACCCCCGCTTGTTTCAAGCCAGACATATTCGTTAATGGCAACTGCCTGAATATTAATATTGCCGCCTTTGGTAGTAGCACCGATATTACCGCGCATATTTTCCAGACGGATATTACCACCAAATGTAAATGTTTTAAATTCGCCTGAAATATTACTGGCTTTGATATTGCCCCCACTGGTTTTAGTATAGAGTTTCCCACTGAAATTGTCCAGTCTGAAATTTCCGCCACTGGTATTACTGTTAATTTCTCCTTTTGAGTTCTGGATATAGATATTCCCACCCGCTGTTGAAAAATCAGCCTTTATGTCACAATTAGCAATTCTTATATTTCCGGCTGAGGCTTTTCCCTGCACCTCTCCGCTTGTATTGGCAATTCTTACATCTCCCACAGATGTGCGAATGGTCTGTTTGCCGTTGATATTATTCAGAGAAATATCTCCTATTGTCGTCGTCATCAGGGCATTGATATTCTTAGGAAGAAAAATCCTGAATGACACCTGAAAGAAACTTAACCAATCCCATTTCCAGAAACCATTATTACGAACGGCAATCCGAAGATAATCATTTTGTTGTGCTACATTTACAAATTCATAACCCAGATCCTGAGCGGTTACAGACTCTTTTCTGAAAAAATTGATAAACAGGCGTTTTGAGGCATATATCTCAATTCTGATTTGGTCTTCTTCATTACCCAGGAGCTCTATGTTTCCAGTAATGGTTTCTATTTGTACGTTCTTGACACCTTCGGCTGATACTGTCCGTATTTCTGATGGTAAAAAATTCATTGCGTAATTAATTTATTTCGTTCTACAAGCCACATCACAAAAAGGGTCTCAAAAACCAGGGTAAACGGAATAATAGAAATATTTTTAAAGAATAAGAGTATCGGCCATTTAGAAGCTGTAGGACTAATCAATTCATTGGATTTTAACCACTCTAAAATTGAGGTGTAGTCAAACAAAGCGAATAAAAGTATATTAAAAATAGCGGCTATTACTATATAAATAATAAAATTGATTAAAATAGCTAAGAAGTTGGTAGAGAAATTGTCTTTTACATTAGCCCATATAGTATGCCACTTAGCTTTTGTCAGGCTGAATATATTGGCAAAATTTCTGACACCTGCTTGCATATACCCTTGACCGATGATAAGGAGGATAATTAAAAGGCGAGCCCCATTGATAACTACTTCCAATATGCCGTGCATGGAAGGATTTATCTGACCGTAACCGCCCTCCTGAAAAAACCGGCCTAAGCCTGCCATTGCGCCTAAAAGAATAATCAGAATAAAGTTTCTTTTGAAATTAGTGTCGGTCTTCTGAATAAGGTCAGAAAAACCCAACATAGCATAAGTCTCTTTCATGATGATAGATGGTTTAGATTAATTGGCTTGTGATAATAACCAGTTGGCTGCTCTTTCTCCCCAGTTAGGCGCAATGCTTGAAGCAGGCTTGAATTTGGCAAATTTGCTCAGCGCATCTTCAAATAATGGTGCCGATTTCTTTTTACCGCCTCCAAAGGCCTCCGGAGTAAAGAAAATACCCTGCGCTTCCAATAGTTTGGTTCTCGGGTTTTCAGGATTGATCTTATTAGCATTCTGCAAACTCGTACTCACGATACCACCATACTTTTGCCAGCGGTCCTGTGGAGCTACCGCCATTCTTGCACCTGCCAGATAAGCCTTCAATACTTCAATCTCATCATTATTGGCTTGCAGTTTTTCAGCTTCTGCCAGAAACTTATCGGCCTTATCTAATAACATATCTTTTTTATCGGCATCGGTTTCAGTAAATGTAAGATTGGTTAATCCGTATGCCACCCAATAGCTTGGAAGCCATTCTTTGGGTTCTGCGGCTGCAATACGTTCTAGCTGACTTACCCCTTGTTTGGTATTGTCGATATTCTCAACCTCGCTCAACAAGCTGATGGCGTTTTCCATTGCTGCCACATATTCGGCTTTCTGTGCAAAAGTTTTGATGAAAATTAAGGATAAAAAGCTGATAGTTAAAATAATCCGTTTCATTTCTGATAGAAGTTTAAATGATTAATGATGTCTGGTCTCTGATTGACGATTCAAAATTATATTGGAATCGCGGTGAAGGACAGGGCTTTCTGATAAAGACAGGATTTGAGGGAGTAGAATAGTCTTTTATGGGAGTAAATACTTTAGTATTTTTGACAACTAATCTTCTCTAGACTTATATATGAACCGTATCGACCGCCTGATGGCTATTGTAACTACACTACAATCCAGAAAATTTGTGAGTGCCGAGAGTATTTCAGAGAAATTTGAAATCAGCATCCGTACGGTTTATCGTGATATAAAGGCATTGGGCGAATTAGGTATCCCTGTTAGTTTTGAAAACCAGAAAGGTTATTTTGTTGTACCGGGTTACTTCCTGCCTCCGGTAGCATTCAGTATTGAAGAAGCCAACGCCCTCTTGCTCATGGAAACGGTAACGATGGGCTTTGCCGATAAATCTATCAGAAAACATTATTCTTCTGCTTTAAATAAAGTCAAGTCGGTATTGCGAACCAGTCAGAAAGAGAAGATGGACTTATTGACTGATAACATTAAACTACAGGTACCACAAAGACTGAATAATGATTTTGAATATTTAAGTACTATTCAGAATGCCATAATCTCCAGACATATTCTTGACATTCAATACCTTAATAACAAAGAAGAAACCAGCAGACGCCAGGTTGAAGCCATCGGACTGGTTTTTTATGCTTTTAGCTGGCATATGATAGGCTGGTGCCATCTGCGTGAAGAATATCGTGATTTCAAGGTCTCACGCATTCGTTCGATCAGCGATACAGGCTTGCCTTTCAGAAAACAAAATCATATTAAGCTTAGCGATTATCAGCTTCCGGTGGAGTATTAAACCTTAACTGAACATCAATTTTTCCAACAAAAATTTAATTTGAAAATTTCAAAAAGTGACTGCCATAGGGTTGTCAGTGGGGCATATTTACTTTGTATCATCAACTAAAAAACAAAGAGATATGACCATCATTCAGCAATTTTCGAAACAATTAGAGCAGGAAGCTCAAACCACACGCAAAATGTTAGCGATTGTCCCAAACGACGAATACGATTGGACACCACACGAAAAAAGCATGTCAATCCAACGCTTAGCCACACACATTGCCGAATTACCGTCATGGATAAAAATGGCATTAACAACGGATGAACTAGACTTTGCTAATAATCCATACGAGGCTGAAAATATTAGTAGTACAGGAGATTTATTAAACTATTTTGAAAGAAACCTCGAAGAGGGTAGAGCTTATCTGAAAGAAGAATATGCAGGTAAACTATCGGAAGACTGGACGCTTCGCAGTGGTGATACTATCTATAGTGTTGAGCCAAAAGCTGATGTAATACGAATGTCTTTAAGTCAAATCATCCACCACAGAGCACAATTAGGGGTATATCTGAGATTATTAAATATCCCTATACCGGGTAGCTATGGCCCAAGTGCCGACGAAAGTTTTTTAAACTTAATATAATAATGGAGGTTTTACGACCTCCTTTTAAACAGAATTATGGAAAAGCTTGATTTAACTAAGCTATACAAATCGTATTATACCGCCACATCTAAACCGGCATTAGTCGAGATTGAGGCGGCAAAATACCTTTCCATTTTAGGCAAAGGCGACCCATCACATCCTGATTACGCAGCTACCTTACAGGCTTTGTATGCTACGGCGTATGGTATTAAGTTCTGGTATAAAGCGCAAAAGAAGGATTTTGTAGTTGCAAAATTAGAAGGGCAATGGTGGTATGATGAGTTGCAGTATAAGGATATAGCAATGGCTGATGCACCTACACAGATACCAAGAAGCGAATGGTATTACAGAATGTTGATTCGCCTGCCTGAATATGTTACAGAAGTGGCTGTGCAAGCTATAAAAGACCAGGTTGTTTCAAAAAAGCAGATTACTTTGGCAAAACAGATTGAACTATATGAAATGCAGGAAGGTAAATGCGTGCAAATGTTACATATTGGACCTTTTGATAAAGAGCCTGAAACCCTGCAAAAGATGCTGGAGTTTTCAGAGGCAAATAATCTGGAAAGAAACGGCTTGCACCATGAAATTTATCTCTCAGATTTCAATAAAACGGCTCCTGAAAAATTAAGAACCATATTAAGAGAACCAGTCAAATAAAAACATAATCATAAACGACCATGACAAAGGAATTGAAAAAAACGATAGCTATCAAAGCATCAAAAGCAGCAGTATGGGATGCATTGGTTAATCCGGAAAAAATTAAGCAATACCTCTTTGGGACAGAAACCAAAACCGATTGGAAAGTAGGTAGCTCTATTGTTTTCTCCGGTATGTGGGACGATAAACCCTATGAAGATAAGGGTACAATACTGGCCATAGAACCGGGAACATCTTTAACTTATAATTACTGGAGCAACCTTAGTGGCACAGAAGATAAACCGGAAAACTATGCCAGCATAGGTTATTTGGTAGAAGAGCAAGGCGATGAAACAATATTGACTATCACTCAGGATGGATTCAAAGACGATGCGGCGGTAGAGAAGTCAGAGGGTGATTGGGCTTATGTAATGGATGGTATAAAAAAAGTGGCAGAGGGGGTGTAATACGCTCCTAGCTCCCAAAGGAAGCAGGTTAATGCCTCTGATTCTCAAAAAACTGATATTGATTTTGAACCAAGCTTTACGAATAAAGTAAAAATAGCATTGCTACACCTGGCAAAGCCTGAGTTGCCAGACCTTGCCGGTGTAGCAGATGCTTTCCACCTTATACCTCGCACTTTTCAACGCCGATTAACAACTGAGAACATAAGTTTCTGACAAATTACTGATGACCTGCGTAAACAAATTTCCAATCTATTGATTCGACATAACCGATATTCAATCACCGATATATCTTATGTATTGGGCTATTCCGAACCGGCAGCTTTTATGCATTCATTTAAAAAGTGGCTTGGTGATGCTCCCGACCGCATGCGTCAAAAAGCTTCTCATTCTATAGCATAATACTTATGCGCATTGAAGGCAATAGGTAGCCCAATCATCAACATCAGAACTACCATGCCAACAATAGCCTGGCTTATATTAAACGGACCTTGTGGCACTTTCGAT
>CALRLS020000377.1:0-5806 GCA_943368815.1 Cyanobium sp. NIES-981 | reverse complement strand
TAGCTTCTTTTTTCTCTTCTTCCTTAGGAGCTTCCCAGGTTTTAGAGTGTGAAAGCATGATTTTCTTCTCTTCTTTGTGGAACTCAAGCACCTGGAATGGCAATTTCTCACCTGCATCAGCTACTGTACCGTCAGCTTTAGCCAAATGTTTCAACAAGGCGTATCCTTCAATACCGTAAGGTAGTTCAAGTGTTGCTTGTTTGTCATTTTTAGAGATAATTGTACACTCATGTTCAGAACCTACAGTGAAGATATGCTCGAAAGTATCCCAAGGATTTTCTTCAAGGTGTTTATGGCTTAGGGCTAAGCGACGGTTTTCACCATCAAGCTCTAATACAACTACATCTAAAGAATCACCAACTTTCACAAAATCAGATGGGTGTTTGATTTTCTTGGTCCAAGACAAGTCAGAAACGTGAACTAAACCATCAATACCTTCTTCTAATTCCAAGAAAATACCGAAGTTAGTCATATTACGTACAGTACCAGTATGCTTAGTACTAACGCCATATTTGCTTAACAAATCTTGTTTAGTCCAAGGATCTTCGGTCAATTGTTTGATACCCAAAGACATTTTACGATCATCACGGTCAAGAGTCAATACAACTGCTTCGATTTCGTCACCGATTTTCAAGAAATCAGATGGGTTACGTAGATGTTGTGACCATGACATTTCAGAAACGTGGATAAGACCTTCAACGCCCGGTTTCAATTCAAGGAATGCACCGTAATCTGCGATGTTTACAATCTTACCTTTTACTTTCGAACCAACCGACAGACCTTCTGCCAAAGAATCCCAAGGATGAGACTCCAATTGTTTCATACCCAACGAAATACGTTTTTTGTCTTCGTCAAAGTCAAGAACAACAACTTTGATACGTTGATCAAGTTTAAGCAATTCGTTCGGATGGTTGATACGACCCCACGAAATATCAGTAATGTGAAGTAGACCATCAACACCACCAAGATCGATGAACACACCGAAGTTAGTAATGTTTTTAACCACACCTTCCAATACCTGACCTTTCTCAAGGTTATTAAGAATAACCTGACGTTGAGTTTCAAGGTCTTTTTCGATAAGGATTTTATGAGATACAACTACGTTATCGTTAGTATGGTTGATTTTCACAACCTTAACCTCCATTTTCTTACCAACAAAAATATCAAAATCACGGATTGGCTTAACGTCAATTTGTGAACCTGGCAAGAACGCCTCGATTCCGTAGATATCAACGATAAGACCACCTTTAGTACGACGTTTCACGAATGCATCGATGATAGCGTCTTCTGTAAATGATTTTTCGATGTTGTTCCAGGCGGTCAATACTCTTGCTTTTTTGCGAGAGATAACCAATTGGCCCATGGCATCTTCTTGTTTTTCGATGAAAACTTCTACCTGGTCACCTACTTTCAGGTTAGGTAAATCACGGAACTCTGAAATAGAAACGAGTCCGTCTGATTTGAAACCAATGTTTAATAATACCTCACGGTCAGAGATACCTACAACCGTAGCCATTACTACATCTTTCTCGTCAACTTGCGAAAGCGTTTCGCTATAAAGTTGTTCAAGTTCTGCTTTCTCAGCAGCAGAGTATCCGCTACCGATACCTCTTTTTGAGACTTTGTCCCAGTCAAATTCTGCAACTTGTGCCATAATTGATTTTTAATGCTCCCGTTTGTACATCGACCCGCCGGGCTTTCAGGTCGAAATTAGTTTGTAAATAACCTTTTAAAAAAGGACTGCAAAGGTAGAATTTTTTCTTTTAAATGCCAACATAAATTATTTATTATTAGTTAGTTAAGTGATTTTTTTATTTACAGGGTTTCTGATGTGCTTTATCTCTCTGTTTTTCTTCCGAAATTGCCCTTTGAGAACCTGAAAAATATTATGCTTGCCGAATATTTTTTGATTTTTTCTCTTTTCTTCTCAATAAATCGTCTTATTTTTACATTAAAAAATACAATACCTGTTCACTATTATAAATATTAAACTCTGTTATGCCTGTTAAGACACAACCGTATCCCTGGTTAAAATTTTATCCGGAGGGGATACCTTATGAAATCAACCCTGACGCTTATCCGTCATTATTAGAATTGATAGACGAAGGATTTAAGAAATTTGCCGCTAATGCTGCTTACTCTTGCATGGGTAAGGAGATTACATTCGGGCAATTGGATAAATATTCCCGTGATTTTGCGGCTTATCTGCAAAGCACGGGTTTACAAAAAGGTGACCGTCTGGTTATTCAGATGCCGAATTGTCTGCAATATCCTGTGGCTATGTTTGGTGCTTTAAGAGCAGGTTTAATTATCGTAAATACCAATCCTTTATATACCCCCCGTGAGATGGAACACCAGTTCAAGGATGCAGGGGCAAAGGCTATTGTGATAATAGCCAACTTTGCTTCAAACCTTGAAAAAGTGATTGATAAGACATCTATTAAACACGTGTTTGTGACGCAATTAGGCGATATGCTGGGCTTCCCCAAAAAGCAGATTGTGAATTTTGTGGTGAAGACGGTTAAGAAAATGGTGCCTGAATACAACTTACCGCAGGCGATGCCTTTTATGAGTGCTGTTAACAAAGGAAGCAGCCTAAACTGGACAAAACCTACGCTCGAAAATACAGATATCGCCTTTATTCAGTATACCGGAGGTACCACAGGTGTATCAAAAGGTGCAATGCTGACGCATCGTAATATAGTGGCTAACTTAGAGGCTAATCACGTATGGCAAAGTGTGATGACCAATAAGATTAAAGATGATAAAGTAATAGTGGTAGCAGCCCTGCCTTTATATCATATCTATGCTTTGACAGTTAATGCGCTGACTTCTTTGAAAACCGGAACCATGAATCTGCTTATCACAAACCCTCGTGATTTGGCAGCTTTCATTAAAGATTTGAAGAAGAATCCCCCTCATGTATTCACAGGTTTGAATACGTTGTACAATGGCTTGCTTAATCACCCGCAAATAAAAGAGGTTGATTTCAGTAAGTTAGTAATTACTTCTGCCGGAGGTATGGCCTTACAAGGAGTTGTTGCAAACCGGTGGAAAGAAATGACAGGTAATTTGCCTGCTGAAGGCTACGGTTTGTCGGAGACTTCACCAGTATTGACTTCTAATCCATTAGTAGGAGAAAACAGAATAGGTACTATTGGTGTACCGTGGCCTAGTACCGAAGTCAGAATTTTGAAAGACGATGGCACCTGGGGCGGAGTTGGTGAAGTAGGAGAGATTTGTGCTAATGGCCCTCAGGTAATGGCAGGTTATTATAATCGTCCTGACGAGACAGCCAAAGTAATGTTGAAAGACGAGGATGGCAGAGACTGGTTTAAAACCGGAGATATTGGCGTAATGGATGCAGATGGCTATTTCAAGATTGTGGATAGAAAGAAAGACATGATTCTGGTGTCAGGCTTTAACGTATATCCGAACGAAATAGAAGAGGTGGTAGCTACTTGTCCTGGCGTATTAGAGGTAGCTTGTATTGGTGTACCGGATGAGAAATCGACAGAGGCCGTAAAAGTATTTATCGTAAAGAAAGATCCTGAGTTGACTGCCGAGCAGGTAAAAGCCTATTGTAAAGAGAACCTTACAGGCTATAAGTGCCCGAAACACATTGAATTCCGTACTGAATTGCCCAAAACCAATGTTGGTAAAATATTGCGCAGGGCTTTGAAAGAGGAGGGTGCGGCGAAATAAGAAGCCTATAAAAAATGCCCTCAGATTGTGAGATTTGAGGGCATTTTTGTTGATGAAGCTTGTGACATTAAGCGGTTACTCTATCAATTGAACCGAGTACTTTCTTCATAAAAGTGTTAGCTGCATCTTTCTCAGGCATTCCGTCGGCTATCATCTGATGTACCTCTAAAGCACCACAGAAATTAGAAATTAACTCTCCAATTACATCTATTTCCTCATCTTTCAAAGATGGTGTTTCAGAAATGTTCTCCAACACTTTAATAGCCGCTTCAATTTCAGCTACAGAAGATGTACGCTGAATTTGTCTAATTAAGGGTAATTTCATCTATCAAAGATTTTAATTGTTCTTCTTTATTAGTTTGTACCTGATTCACCAATTGTCCACCTTTAAAGCCGGCAAATGTTGGTAAATTATTTACCGAAGCCAGTTTTCTTGATAAAGGGAATTTCTCGGCATCAACAATGACAAAAGCTGTGCTTTCATTTTCATTCGACAGTCTTTTGAATTTGGGTTTCATCAGTCTGCAATTGCCACACCATGAAGCCGAAAACTGTACCATCACAGTATCATTCTGTGCCAGCAAATCGGCTAAATTATCTTCTGCTAATTCAATCAACATAATTATAGGAGTTTATGGATTCAGTCAGATTAGTTTTGTGAAAAATAGGTAGCAACGCCTGCAGTAGTAGCAACCATAGCAGTTTCACCTTCTTCCCAGTTAGCAGGGCAAACCTCACCATATTTCTCTACGTGCAATTGCGCATCTAATATGCGGAGATACTCATCAATATTACGTCCTAGTGGTAAATCATTGATTGATTCATGACGAACAATACCTTCTTTGTCGATTAAGAATGTTCCACGGAAAGCGATTGGATTACCTACAAATGACCAGGTTCTGTTTTCGTTGTTGAATACGTATTCACCACCCAAAACACCACAGTTCAAAGAAACAACTTTAGATGTATCGGCAATAATCGGATAGGTGATACCTTGTATTCCACCTTCTTCTTTTGGTGTATTCAACCAAGCCAGGTGTGTTTCTTCTGTATCTGTTGAACAACCTACAACCACAGCTCCTCTTTTTTCGAACTCAGCCAATTTTTCCTGAAATGCATGAAGCTCGGTTGGGCACACGAAAGTGAAATCCTTAGGGTAAAAGAATAAGATAACATATTTTTTACCTAAGTATTGGTCTAAACTGAAGTTTTCAACGATTTCTTCACCGTCGATTACGGCCCCTGTATTAATGTACGGATATTTTTTTCCTACTAACGACATTGTATTATTATGATGTTTGCTTAATTTATGTACTAAAACCAGACACAAAAAAATACAAAAAATCTGTATCGGTCTACGTATTATTTGAATGTTCTATTAAGTTCTTTTAATAGTCCAAATGTGCTGCAAAGGTATATTGAAGAGGGAAATTGAAATATGACGGTTGTCAGGAATAGGGTAATAGTGCAATTTTTATGGGTAAGGCAGGGAGATAGGAAATTGGGTTTTTATTAGAATAGTGCTTTGCAAGTGATTCTTTCCATGGGGGAAAGTTAGAATGAAATAAAAACTTTGAAAGTATATTTTATAAGTTTAAAATATACTTTTAAAGTATAAAACTGATTATATTTGTGTATAAACTTCAGGAAAGATGGCAACCGGAACAAGTGATTTTTTACCAAGGCTTATTCGCCACAAACCTGCTCGTAAATATACTTTAGAGGAATATTTACGAAAGGAGGGTAATTCGGCTAATAAACATGAATTTATAAATGGCGAGATAATTAAAATGCCCAATGCAAGATATAATCATAATTTGATAGCCATGAATGTGGCTGTTGAAATGACAAATACAATTGAGGAAGCAGAAAAGAATTACCAGATTTTAGGCTCTGACCAAAAAATATACTTACCGGTTCTTGATGAAAGCGTTTATGCAGATACCTTAGCTGTTTGTGAGAAACCCTTATTCTGGGATGATGATGATTTGTTATTGATAAATCCTATTTTAGTGGTAGAAGTTTTATCAAAGTCTACGCAACGTTATGACCGAACAAGCAAGTTTGATAAATATAAAACGCTTGAATCGTTCAAGGAATA
>CALRLS020000376.1:0-5810 GCA_943368815.1 Cyanobium sp. NIES-981 | reverse complement strand
TAGCAGGTGATTTATTTGTGCATTTAATTACGGGAGTACACTATATAACAGGCTCTTATGGACCAAACAGGATTCTTTCTTCAGGAGAGTTAAGTTATTGGAAAGACGGCCGTGATGTGCCTGATGTATTGGTTTCAATACTGGATTATCCTAAAAGTGAGAAACATGAGCAATTCCAGCTGGTACTTCGGGTAAACTTTGCAAATGCAGGCTCCATTCGAAATAACACGCGCATTATTGGTAATGAAGGACAAATAGACCTCTTAGATTATGGTCTTGTTCTGAGCAAGAAAAAATTACCTAAAGCACCGGGCTACGGCGGCTATGATAGCCACTTTACTTTTGCAGAATCAGAGCAGAAAGCATTCAAGAAGCAATATGATGTTAAATATACCGAAGAAGACCGTAAGGCAGTTCCCGTAAAAGAAGTAAGGTTTGATTCACCCAAAGACGAGGACGAACATAAAAATCACTTTGCTAATTTCTTTGAAAATGTCAGAAAAGGGAGCCAGGGTACCATCGAAGACCCTGTTTTCGGTTTTCGTGCAGCAGCTCCGGTATTGGCATGCAATGAAAGTTATTTTCAGCAAAAAATCATCAATTGGGACCCGATAGAAATGAAATTGAAAAAGAGTTAAAAATATAAAGGAGAGAAAAGCATTAAAAGATGGATAGATATCTCTGGTTTCAAGGGGAATCGTTGCACTTTTATTCAGTACAAAAGGAAGACATCAGTAAGGTCGCACCGCTCATTTTGACGGTGAAAACATTAATAAACGATTTCTGATTCCGAAACAAAAAAAGGCTTTCTAAGCATTTCGAACTTAGAAAGCCTTTTTGTATATAAAGCCAATTACTTTTTTAGATTAGATAAAAACTCTACCACATCTCTGACCTCTCTTTTCGACATCAAAGTGCCCATAGGAGGCATTGCCGATGGTATGTTTTCTCTTTTAGCAATTCTGGCTACAGGAATCACCAATGGTTCAGCATCAGAAGTATTGATAGTTAATTCAGTATCCGATTCTTTCGCTAATGTTCCGGTTACTTCCTGTCCGTCTTTCAACTTAAGCGTAACCGCTCCGAAACCTGGAGAAATTCTGGCACTTGGCTCAATCAAAGCTTGTAATATCTGCTCTCTGCTTAACACATCACCGATATGTGTTAACGAAGGTCCAACGGTTCCACCAACACCACCAATAGCGTGGCATCTTGCACATTCTCCGGTTGAGCTAGTATTAAAATACTGACGTCCAGCAAAGCGATTCCCTCCAAATAGCGCTTCTCTGAACTCATCCATTGGCGAATTATGAGCGCTGTTTGCGGCCAGTTTAGCTTTCAGGCTTTCAGAGCCGGACGCATCAACTGCCTCTTTCAATTCCAGATTAATATTAGGAGATAATTTTTTGTCGACCAACTGAGTAACCAGATTATCCAGAATTACCTGTGTTTTATCAGGCTCCATTTTCGACATTACCACTAACATTTGTTGTTGCTCTTTAATACTTCCTTTTGAGAAAATAGAGTTAACAATTATTGGAAGAGATTCTTTTGTTACGTTTGAATTATTCAACAGGCCTAATGCCGCTGTTCTTACGTTTTCGTCTTTATCATCCATACCCTTTTTCATTATTGCGTCTATTTCAGGGTATTTCAGTTTATTCAAAGCAGCTAAAATGGCAATTTTTACTTTAGATTCTGTAGTGGCATCATAAATGGCAAAAAGTTGATTGTTGGCATCGCTAATGTTCAGATCACCTAATAAACCAGCAACGGCAACCTGCGTTTCAGGATTTTTCTCTTTCAGAAATGCTGCAATATGTGGTTGCACTTTAGCTCTGGCCATTGCCGGGTCTCTTTCTATTTTTCCTCTATAACGCCCATCGACCCTGTCTAATACTGATGGATTCGCCCATGAACCTAAAGTAGCCAAAGCCTCAGCCTTAATTTCATCTTTTATATCAGTTCTTTTGGCAAAAGCAATCAGCATATCCAGTTCTTTCTCACCACCAACTCTCAAAGCGGCATTGATGGCTCTTCTGATAATCACCTCAGATTTGAATCGGGTATCTTTCAAAGTAGCAGCTAAAGCAGGTAGGGCTGCTTCGATTGATGTATCATCATTGATACCTCTGGCTGCTTCTGCTACAATATATTCATCAGCATCGTTTAAGAAAACGGAGATATTCGGATCTTTTAATCTTCTTAACACCAAAACGGCTGCCGTTCTTAATGCCTTGCTTGAATTACTTGCCAAAGCAATGATAGGCTCGGCTTTACCGATTCTTGATAGTGCCAGTACTGCCGCATGTCTGATGTATAAATCTTCGTCATTATTACTTTTCAATAAGTCAATCAAACCGGGAACTGCATCCTGATTTGCCGTTCTTCCTAGAGCCTCAGCTGCAAAGAATCTTACACGGGGATTGGCGCTTTTAAGCAAACCAATCAATTGCGCCCCGTAGGTACGGATGCGGGCATCGCCTATTATTTTAGAGGCTTGTGCGACAATCTCCTCATCTTTATCGTTTAGTAAGCCTCCAAGAGCAGAAGAATAAGCATTATTCATACGAGATAGCTGACCAATTCCCCAGATACCATGTACACGAGCCAGTTGGTTTTCTCTTTGTGCAATAGCCTTGTTGAATATTGCAAAACCTCTTTTATCTCTTTTGGCTAATTCCATCTGCGCTTTTTGTCTGATACGCATATCAACATTCATTAATAATGAATAAAGCATATCGTCTGTTTGCGCAGGGTATTTTAACTGAATCAGGCGTTTAGTTTCTTCTCTTAGCGTTTTCAGGTCATTTTTATCTGCTGCCACATCTATTTTCCATACTCTGCCATAGTTTTTAGTACCCCAGCCATTAATCCAGTCGGCCACATACAATGCGCCATCCGGACCGAAACGGATACCTGTTGGCAGGATACCGCTTACTACATCTTTTTCGCTATCGAAAGCAAATGAAGCGCCTTTAGGTTTAAGCCCAAACGACCAGATATGTGAACGGTTAGGCGCACCCACAAACTCAACCAAAAAGAATTTGTTTTTCCATTCAGTACCTAAGGCCGTACCCGGATTGTATACCATACCAGTTGGGCCATTGTGATAGTTTCTGATAGGTGGGATAATGTAAGCGGCTTGTCCGTCCCAACGAGGTTTGTATAAGCCCTCGTCCATCCATACTTTGTATTTGTTGTTTTTAGGGTCTGTATATTTACCATATTGCCAGTTAGAACGCCATCCGGCATCAGAGCCCTCCACAACGTGTACTAATCTTTCGCTTTCTCCCGGGTGGTCACCATCGTTATCTGACGAAATCAGGTTGCCGTATTCGTCAAAAACAAATTCATGCGTATTACGAAGGCCTGCAGCGAAGATTTCAAAATCACTACCATCCGGATTCGAACGGGCAATGATACCCGAGTTAGGGTGTTCGTATTTCTTACCGTCTTTCGTAGTGATATTAGCGCCTATATCTCCGATATTCCAATAGATTCTGCCATCAGGCCCTTCAATCAAACCAGACATACCATGGCCACTAAAGCCGATATGTATACCATAGCCATGACTGATAGAGGTTTTTGAATCAATAATGCCATCACCATTGGTGTCTTTCAAGCGCCATACATCCGGTGCAATGCCTACAAACATATCATCTTCTCTGGCCAGAATACCCCCTGCCACGTCCGTGATTTCTTCATTGAAATCGCTCAATATACGGGTTGAAACATCGGCAATACCGTCACCGTTTTTATCTTCAATGCGCCAGATTTCATCTTGCTCAACTGCTAAGTCCTTCCAGTCGTGAGAGCCGTCTTCGTTCAGGTCTTTTACCCATTCATTTTCTTTGCTTTTTTCAGGAGCAAATGTGGCTCTTAAAAAAGCGCGACGGTCTTCAACTGTTTGTAAGCCGATTGAGGGCGTCATCCAGTCACGGTGCCCGCGAATATCAAACTCTGAATTTTTTTGTCTGTTTGTTCTGGTCAGGTATACCCGTCCCTGGTCATCAATAGTCATGGCAACCGGGTCTGGTGCAAGGGAGTCCGAAGCCCAGAGCGTCATCTGCAAGCCATCAGCTAATTTAGCCGCTGTTTTTTCACGGATTTCTTTCGCTTTGGCAACTGCAAGTACAGGATTTTCAGTAATTACGATTGGTTTATTGGTTGTAGAAGTCCGCATACACGAAACAACCAAACCAAATGCTAAAAGCAGGACAGGAACCTTGCTTTTAAAGAGGTTTTTAAAGGTCATGAGGCTTAATGAATGTTAGAAATTGAAATAGAACCGAAAAATAGTGAATTCCTCGTAAATTCGGGTCATTGCTAAAGCGTTTTTAGCAGAATTTCAGCAATTAATTGCTACTGCGTTCCAAATTCTCAAAATTGAAAGGATTATTGCGCTCTTCTCTTTTTCTGAAACCAAAATTATAACGAAGATTCAGACCTACCCGACGGGTATCGCCCTGGCGGAAACCAAAAGCAGAGATGCTTCCCTGATTAATAGTGAAATTGTTTTTATTGGTGTAAAACACATCCTGCATACTTAGCGTCACCATCATTTTTTTGTTGAAAAACTGGCGGTTAATATTCAGGTTCAGATTGCCGAAGTTGCTTAGCTCATAAAACTGCAACTGACCTTTCATACGGAAGAAGCCATTCAGGCTGATATTGGTTACTTTGTCTAATTTAAACTGGTGAAAAGTGAAGAAAGACCAACTACCTCTCTGGAACGACAGGGGTGCGTTTTCGTACAAGCCCTTGTAATCATTATAATTAAACTGCGCTCCGACTACAAAGAAGTAACGACCTCCGGGAGGAATAGCACCTAAAAGCCGGAAATAGGTTTCCTGGTTTTTTCCTAAGTTATCATAGGTGCGATAAGCAATACTTTGATTGGTGGGATTCTGATAGATTACATTCGTAAAAATATCTTGTGTATAATTACGGCCAATGGCAAAGATGGGGCGGTCTTCAAAACTGATATTTGCTTCAAAATTATTGGTAAACTGTGGTCTCAATGAAGGATTTCCGGCTTCATACAAATACTGGTCGATGAAACGGGGCGAAGGATTAAGGTATTCATAAACCGGACGGGTAATAGACCTGCGATGCACCAGATAAGCACGCATTTCATAACCGGCAATTTTGCCCAGTTTTTGGCTCAGATAAATGTAAGGAAACAAATCTGTTCGCTTGACCTTGAAAGAAGTATCTGAGGGTATAATCTGATGCCCGTTCATATTAGTGTTTTCAAGCCTTGCCCCGGCTTTCAGAATAAAACCGCCGATAGTCTTCGACACCTGAGCGTAGGCGGCATAAATACCTTCCTTATAATTAAACTGATTCGTACGGGAAACATCAATGTTTTGTTGTTCACCTATTTTCGTATAATACGTAGTTGCACTTTTAAATACCTGAAAAGTAGCTTTAAGCCCGGACTCTAAAGTAATTCTATGGGGCAATTTGTATTTAACATCTGTCTGTGCTGATACGAAATTCCGGTTATTGCCAATGTCTCCTGTACCACCTGCATTAGAGGTAGTCGGGAGAGTAAAAGCCGTATTAAAAACCTGGTCGGATTGGTTATTGAAATAATTATAAGAAATATCAGTCGTCCATTCTGAGCCAAGCGTATCTATTTTGTATTTGGCATTGATTCCCTGGCTGAGAGAGAAGTTATTCCCTCTGTTATCTGTCGTGTTAAGATTATTGGTTATAGCCTCCAGAGAGTTGACCTGACGAATGACACTTTCATTAGATGCAGAAGAATTATTCTGACTATAGCTTAAACGACCATCATAATT